>JBJTVI010000196.1:0-4724 GCA_046081145.1 Rubrivivax sp. | reverse complement strand
AAGAATCTCGACGAGTCAACGATCGCGAAATTTCAGCGTGAACTCGGTGCGATGGGCTACAAGTTCCAGTTCATCACGCTGGCGGGCTTCCACAGTCTGAACTACTCGATGTTCGACCTGGCCTACGGCTATGCGCGCCAGAACATGAGCGCCTTCGTCGAGTTGCAGCAACGCGAGTTCGCGGCCGCCGAGCGTGGCTTCACGGCCGTCAAGCACTAGCGCGAGGTGGGCACGGGCTACTTCGATGCGGTCACGACCACGATCGAGCGTGAAGCCTCCACCGCCGCGCTCAAGGGCTCCACCGAGGACGAGCAGTTTCTCGACGGCACCCACCACTGACGCCCCCGGGGCAGGGGGCTCGCCTCCTGCCCCGGCCCGCAAACGGTCAGGCCAGGGCAGGGGACTTGGTGAAGGGCGCCCCGGTGAGAGCCCGCGTCAGAGCGAGGCGGCCAGCATGGCCCGGTAATCCTCGCGCGTGGCCAGACGCGGGTTCGTCTTGTGGCAGTGATCCGCCAGGGCGCCGTCGATCACGCGCTCGAAGAGCCCCGGCGTCACGCCCAGCTCGGCCAGGCCGCGGGGCAGCCCGAGCCGCGAGTTGAGGGCGCGCAGCGCGTCGCACAGCTCGGTGCCAGCCGCGTCGCAGCTGCCGATGCCCACCGCCTGCGCCATGCGCTGGAGCCGCTGCTCGCGCCCGATGGAGGGCGCCGCGGCGTTGAAGGCAACCACGGCCGGCAGGAACAGGGCGTTGAGCGTGCCGTGGTGCAGCCGCGGGTCGATGCCGCCCAGGCTGTGGCTGAGCGAGTGCACGCAGCCCAGGCCCTTCTGGAAGGCCATGGCGCCTTGCATGCTCGCGCTCATCATGGCCCAGCGTGCATCACGGTCCGAGCCGTCGCGCGTGGCGCGCTCGATGTGCGCCCAGCCCCGCGCCAGCCCGTCCAGCGCGATGCCGTCGGCCGGCGGGTTCACGGCCGGGGCCATGAAGGTCTCCATGCAGTGGGCAATCGCGTCCATCCCGGTGGCTGCCGTCAGGCGAGGGGGCAGGCCCAGGGTCAGGGCCGGGTCGAGCAGCGCCGTGCGAGGAACGATGTGCCAGGAGTGGAAGCCGAGCTTGCGCCCGTCGTCGACGATGAGGATTGCGCCGCGCGCCACCTCGCTGCCGGTGCCCGCCGTGGTGGGCACCGCGATGAGCGGGAGCACCGACGAACCGATGCGCGGGCTGCCGCCTTCGATGGTCGCGTAGGTCTTCAGGGGCCCCTCGTGCGTGGCGGCGATGGCCACGCCCTTGGCCAGGTCGATGCTCGAGCCGCCGCCGACAGCCACGAGGCCGTCGCAATCGGCCTCCCGCAGCGCCTGCACGGCCGCCCGCACCCCGGCCTCGGTCGGGTTGGAAGGTGTGCCGTCGAACACGGCGTGCGGCACGTCGCGCAGGGCCTGGAGCGCCTGCTCGAGCACGCCTGCGGCACGCACGCCCGTGTCGGTGATCACCAGCGGCCGCCGGATGCCGGCATCGGTACAAGCCTGCGGCAGCATCGAGACGACGCCGAAATCGAGATGGATCTGGGTGATGTACTGGATGTGGGCCATGGTGCGAGTATGCCTGCCGGCCCAGGCGGCGAGGGCTAGCCGGGTGCCACGCCCGCGTGGTTCACCACCCTCCCAGGCGCGCCCTCGAGCAGCAGGCTGCGCACGGGGTCGGGCACGCGCAGCTTCTGGTGCGTCAGCGGCGTGACCATCACGTAGGTGGCGGTGGTCGAGGCCACGAGCCGGCCTCCGGGGTGCAGGCTCATCTCCATGGCCAGGGCAAAGGAGGTGTTGCCCACCGAGGCGGTGCGCACCGTGATGGCCAGCACGTCATCGAAGCGCGCGGGCGAGCGGAAATCCGTCTCCAGGCGCACCACCTGGGTGTCCATGCCCTGAGCCAGCAGCTTGTCGTAGCCGCCAAACAGGGCGCGCAGGAACTCGTTCATCGCGATGTCGGCGTAGTCGCCGTAGCGCGCGTTGAAGACGACCTGCTGGGCATCGCACTCCCCGTAGCGCACACGCAGCAGCAGGGTGAAAGGGCTCTCTGGAAGATCCATCGTGGTGTCCTCGGGGGGCGTCGCCGGCCAATCTATCACCGCAGGGCAGGCGCGGCGACCCCTTCGGGCTCAGCCGGGAACGGGCGCAAAGACCTCGACGTGGCGGCCGCCTAGGGCCGCGCCCGCCAGCAGAGCGCCGAGTTCACGCTCGAGGGCCGGCCAATCCGGTTCGCGCCCCTCTGTGCCTCCCTTCGCATCCGTGCACGGCGGTGCCCAGCGCCACACCTCCATCACCGTGACGGGGTCCGGGCCGCCGGCAGGGCCTTCGTCGACCCGCCACAGCAACTCCGCTGCCAGGCCCGGGTGGCGGGAGCTCCAGCCTCTCTGCGCTGCACGCACTGCCGCGCATCGCGCCGACAGGCTCTCCCGCGGCAGCTTGTAGTAGACGAAGCGCTGCAGCACGCGTCTCAACCCTCTGCAGGCAGCTCGTAGGGCAGGGGCAGGCGCAGGAGTTCGGGCCCCTGGGCCGTGTGCAGGCGAAGGCTGGAGCCCTCCGCGGCCGCGATCTTGGTCTCGGCCAGCAATTCCCATCGGCCCGCCTGCCCAGGCGATGGTGCGGCCAGTGCCACCGTGCCGGCCGGCTGGCCGGGATCGTCGGCGGCATAGATCTCGTCGCCGGGCTGGGCGGCCGCCTGCACCGCGTACAGGTAGGCGCGGCGCTTGAGCGTGCCTCGATACTGGCTGCGCGCCACCACCTCCTGGCCGGGGAAGCAGCCCTTGCGGAAGTTCACGCCGCCCACCGCTTCGAAGTTGACCATCTGAGGAACGAACTGCTCGACGGTTCGCGCCTGCACCCGCACCACGGCGCTGCGCACCTCGCAGGCCTCCCAATCGGGGGGAGCCAGCGCGGGCCCGGGTGGAGCCGGCGCCCCAGGTGCCTGGAGCGCCAGGGCGCGCGGGGCGCCGTCGGCGTCGGCCAGGCGCACCACGATGCGCCCGGGCAGGCGCACGACCGTGCCGGGCGCCGGGGGGCCGGCCGACGTGAGCGCCGCGCCGGGATCGCCTGCGCAGGCCGCTGCCACCGAGGGCCCCACCAGGCCCCAGAGGGTCTGCTCGGCGCGGGCATCGACCAGCCGACAGCGAGCGCGCAGCACGAACATCGACAGCCGCTTGAGGGTGGGGGCGAGGAGGTCGGCGCTGCAGGCCAGCCACCATTCATCGGCCTGGCCGCGCAGCACGACGAAGGTGGCCAGCAGCCGGCCCTTGGCGCTGCAGTAGCCGGCCAGCCGGGCTTCGTTCTCGCCCAGGGTGAGCACGTCCTGCGTGAGCTGCCCCTGCAGGAAGCTCCCGGCATCGGGGCCTCGGGCGGCGATGAGGCCCCAGCTCTCCAGGGGCAGCGCGCCGGCCAGGCGAGCATCGGGTGAAAGTTGCGGTTCCATCGGGTCATTATCATCAGGCCCGCCATGCCCGCCCCCCACCCAGGGACTCGCCCTCGCCGACGCTCTGCGTGGCGCATCGTGGCTGCCTTGCTGGGCCTGCTGGCCGTGGCGCTCGCCGGGGCGGCGGGCACGGTGGCGATGTGGCTGGAGCGCCCGCTGGAGCTCGCCCAGCCGGCCGTGGAGGTCTCCATCGAGCCTGGCACTTCTCCTCGGGAAGTCGCGCGCCTGTGGGTGGAGGCGGGGGTGCGCACCTCGCCGGCCTGGCTCTACGAGTGGTTCCGATGGTCGGGCCAGGCGCGCCGCATCCGGGCGGGCAGCTACGCCGCCCTGCCCGGGACGACCCCGCGCACCCTGCTGGAGCGGATGGTGCAGGGCGACGAGACGCTCGAGACCGTGCGCATCATCGAGGGCTGGACGGTGCGCCAGATGCGAGCGGAGCTGGCCCGCTCCGCGCAGCTGCGGCCCGTGACGGCCGGTATGTCCGAGGCCGAACTGATGGCCGCCGTCGGCGCGCCGGGTGTGCCGGCCGAAGGCCGCTTCTTCCCCGACACCTACCGCTACAGCCGCGGCGTGAGCGACCTTGCCGTGCTGCGGCGAGCGCATGCCGCCATGCAGGCGCGCCTGGACAAGGCCTGGCAGGAGCGGGACCCGACCTCGCCCCTGCGCAATGCGCAGGAGGCTCTGGTGCTGGCCTCGATCGTGGAAAAGGAGACGGGGCTCGCCAGCGACCGTGGTCTAGTGGCCGGCGTGTTCGTGAACCGGTTGCGCATCGGCATGCCGCTGCAGACCGACCCGACCGTCATCTACGGCATGGGCGAGGCCTTCGACGGCAACCTGCGCAAGCGCGACCTGCAGGCCGATACGCCCTTCAACACCTACACGCGGCGCGGGCTGCCGCCCACGCCGATCGCCCTGCCGGGGATGGCCTCGATGCTGGCGGCCGTGCGGCCGCAAGCCACGCCTGCGCTCTACTTCGTCGCGCGCGGGGACGGCAGCAGCGTCTTCAGCGAGACGCTCGAAGCCCATAATCGGGCGGTGAACCGTTACCAGCGCGGCGGCCGATGAGCGGCCGCTTCATCACCTTCGAGGGCATCGACGGCGCCGGCAAGTCCTCCCACATCGAGGCCTTGGCCGAGTGGCTTCGGGCGCGCGGACAGCGCGTGCTGGTCACGCGCGAGCCCGGCGGCACGGAACTGGCCGAGGCGCTGCGCGAGCTGGTGTTGCAACGCCCCATGGATGCCATGACCGAGGCGCTGCTGGTGTTTGC
>JBJTVI010000195.1:0-4449 GCA_046081145.1 Rubrivivax sp. | reverse complement strand
CAATTTCCCCAGGAGGAACGGATATGGCGATGGATGTCGTCGACTACGAGATCAAGGGCGCGGAGATGCAGTTCGTGGAGGTCGAACTCGACCCCGGCGAGGCGGCCATCGGCGAGGCCGGCAGCATGATGTTCATGGATGCCGGCATCTCGATGGACACCGTCTTCGGCGATGGCAGCGCGCAGTCGGGCGGGTTGTTCGGCAAGCTGCTCGGCGCGGGCAAGCGCCTGGTGACGGGCGAGTCGCTCTTCACCACCGTCTACACCAACGGCTCCACGCTCAAGCAGCGCGTGGCCTTCGCCGCGCCCTATCCGGGCAAGATCCTGCCGATGCAGCTGCGCCAGCTCGGCGGCACGCTGATCTGCCAGAAGGACGCCTTCCTGTGCGCGGCACGCGGCGTCTCGCTGGGCATCCACTTCCAGCAGCGGCTGTCGGTGGGCTTCTTCGGTGGCGAGGGATTCATCATGCAGCGCCTGGAAGGCGACGGCCTGGCCTTCGTCCACGCAGGCGGCACCGTGGTGCGGCGCGAGCTCGCCCCGGGCCAGACGCTGCTCGTGGACACGGGCTGCCTGGTGGCGATGACGCCGCAGGTGAACTTCGAGATCCAGTACGTGGGCAAGATCAAGACGGCGCTCTTTGGTGGAGAGGGCCTGTTTTTCGCCAAGGTGAGCGGGCCGGGCTCCGTGTGGCTGCAGAGCCTGCCCTTCTCGCGCCTGGCTTCACGCGTGTTTGCCGCCGCCCCGCAGCGAGGCGGCTCGCGCGAGGAGGGCTCGGTGCTCGGCGCGGTGGGTGCCGGTGGCGTGCTCGGCGGGCTCCTGGGGGGCGACGATGAGTGAGCCTGCCCGGGCCAGGGGATCGGCGGGCAGCGGCCAGGCGGACGGTACGCGGGCCGGTTCGGCACCCGGTGGGGCGGCGAACCCGCGGGTGAACCTCGAGGCGGGGGCTGGAACGTACGCCGGGCGGGCCCTTTCCCGTCGGGCGTGGCTCCTGGGGGCGGGGGCGGCTGCAGCCGGCGTGCACGCCTCGCCCCGGGCCGCTCACCCGATCTTCGTGCTGAACTCGCAGGATGCCGACGTGAGTGTCGTGGACCCCACGAGCTTTGCCGTCACCCGGCGCATCGCCGTGGGCAAGGAGCCGCACCACCTCTACCTCACGCCCGACGAGAAGGGCCTGATCGTGGCCAATGCGGCGAGCAACTCGCTCACCTTCATCGACCCCGCCACGGGTGCGCTGCAGCGCCAGGTTCCCGGCATTGTCGACCCCTACCACCTGCGCTTCTCGCCCGACATGCAGTGGTTCGTGACGGCAGCCAACCGGCTGGATCACGTGGACCTCTACCGCTGGCAGCCCCAGGCGGCCAAGCCTTTCGTGCTGGCCCGGCGCATCGAGGCACCCAAGACGCCGAGCCACCTCTTCATCGACACCCGCTCCACCGTGTGCTACGTGTCGCTGCAGGACAGCGACGAGCTGCTCGCCATCGACCTGGCCACCCAGGCCGTGCGCTGGAAGGTCAAGACCGGCCGCATGCCGGCCGACGTCTTCCTCACGGCCGACGACCGGTACCTGATGGTGGGGCTCACGGGCGACAAGGTGGTGGAGGTGTTCGACGTGGCGGGCGGCCAGCGCCCGGCGCAGCCGTCGCGTCGCATCGTCACGGGTGCGGGTGCGCACGCCTTTCGCGCCCGTGGGGACAAGCGCCACGTGTTCGGGAGCAACCGCGGGGCCAACACCATCAGCCTCATCGACACGCAGGGCTGGAGCGTCGTCGCCGAGATGCCCGCGCCGGGCGGGCCGGACTGCATGGAGATGCTGGCCGACGGGCGCACGCTGCTCGTGACCTCGCGCTGGGCGCGCAAGCTCACCTTCATCGACATCGACAAGCGCCAGGTGGTGCGGCAGGTGCCCGTCGGGCGCTCGCCCCATGGCGTGTGGACGCTGGACCATGCGCCGCGTGCCTGAGGGGCCCCGGGTGCGTGCGGCCCGCCGCTCGGCCTGGGCGCTGCGTGCGGGGCTCATGAAGGGCTGCCTGGCGGTGGCGAGTTTGGCCGTGCCGGGTTGGGCCGGCTCCAGCGGCACGGCTGCACCCTGCGCCAAACCCGTCTACCTCACCTTCGACACGGGCCACATGGGCGTGGCACCTCAGGTGGCCGAGGTGCTCGCGCGACAGGGCGTGAAGGCCACCTTCTTCCTGGCCCAGGAGCGCACGAAGAGCGGCGGGGGCAGCCTGGACGACGAGTGGGCGGCGTGGTGGCGTGCACGTGCCGACGAGGGCCACGCCTTCGGCTCGCACACCTGGGACCACGACGTCTGGGTCGGCGACAGCGACGCCGGGTTGCGCCTGCGCCCGACGATGGGGCCGCAGGCCGGGCGTGTGCGTGTGGCCAGCCCTGCGCAGTACTGCGAGGCGCTGCGGCGCCCGGCCGAGCGCTTCGAGGCGATCACGGGCCGGCCGATGGCGGCGATCTTCCGCGCGCCCGGGGGCAAGACCTCGCCCGCCTTGCTGCGTGCGGCCGAGCAGTGCGGGTTCACCCACGTGGGCTGGACGCCCGCGGGGTTCCTGGGAGACGAGCTCTCCAGCGAGACCCACCCCAACGCCGCGCTGCTGGCGCGCGCGCTGCGCGACATCCGGCCCGGCGACATCCTGCTGGCACACCTGGGCATCTGGTCGCGCCGCGACCCCTGGGCGCCGGCCGTGCTCGAGCCGCTGATCGAGGGCCTGAAGGCGCGCGGCATGTGCTTTGCCACGCTGCGCGAGCACCCGACCCTGGGGGCCGCGGCGTCACGGCCGGTGGCCGTCGCCGGGGCGCCCGTCACGGCCGCCGCGCGGCCTTCGGCCCCACCCTCGAGGTAGCCTGTGCAGGCGTTGCTCGACCTCTTCGGCCAGGTACAGGAGGCGCTCTTCGAGGGCGTGGTGCAGCCACTGGTGTTCGGGCTGGGCGCGGGCAACCTGCTGGAGGACGCCTTCCGAGCCACGGGCTGGCTGCTGGTGGGCGTGTTGCAGATCGTGCTGCTGCTGACGGTGCTGGGCGCGCTGCAGCGCTGGCGCCCGGTGGAGCCGGTGACCGACCGCGGCGCGGTGCGGGTGGACATCCTCTACACGCTGCTGCACCGGCTCGGGCTGTTTCGGGTGGTGATGTTCTTCACGCTCGATGCGGCGGTGGTGGCGCTGGCTTCGCAGTTGCGCCTGGCCGGCGTGCCGGCCTTTCAGCTCGATGGCACCTGGCCCGGCGTGACGGACCTGCCGTGGCTGAGCTTCCTGCTGTACCTGCTGCTCTTCGATTTCGTCGACTACTGGGTCCACCGCGGCCAGCATGGCCTGAACGCGTGGTGGCAGCTGCACGCGCTGCACCACAGCCAGCGCCAGATGACGATGTGGAGCGACAACCGCAACCACCTGCTCGACGACCTCATCCGGGACGCCATCCTGGCCCTGGTGGCGCTGGGCGTGGGGGTGGGCCCGGGGCAGTTCGTGGCCATCGTCGCCCTCACGCAGCTCGTGGAGAGCCTCTCGCACGCCAACCTGCGCCTGTCCTTCGGGCCGGTCTTCGGCCGGCTGCTCGTGAGCCCGGGCTACCACCGCACGCACCACCAGATCGGCATCGGCCACGAGTCTGCCGGGCAGGGGAGCCTGGGCGGCTGCAACTTCGCGGTGCTCTTCCCGGCCTGGGACCTCCTCTTTCGCACGGCCCGGCTGCAGCCCGACTACGGCCCCACCGGGATCCGCGACCAGCTGCCGGGGCAGGGCGCACGCGACTACGGGCAGGGCTTCTGGTCGCAGCAGTGGCGCGGGGTGCTGCGCCTGGTCGGGCGGGCCTGACGGGCGGCGATGAAGGACGTCTTCGAGGCCTGGTGGCGCGCGCTCCTGCACTGCCTGCACCCGCAGGTGCTGCTGTGGTCGCTGCTGCCGCTGGTGGCCGCAGGCACGCTCGTGGCGGGGCTGGGCTGGGCCTTCTGGGAGCCTGCAGTGGCGGCGGTGCGCGGGTGGCTCGAGCAGTGGGCCCTCGTCGGCACGCTGCTGCAGTGGCTCGACACCGTGGGCGCGACGGGGCTGCGCACGGTGCTCGCCCCGCTCATCGTGGTGGTGATCACGGTGCCGCTGATCGTGGTCGCGGCGCTGCTGCTGGTGGCCTGGCTGATGACGCCGGCGCTGGCGGGCTTCGTGGCCCGGCGCCGCTTCCCGGGGCTGGAGCGCCGGGGGGGCGCGGCAGCCTGGTGGCAGGGCCTGGCCTGGTCGCTGGGCTGCACGGCGGTGGCTTTACTGGCCCTGGTGGCCACGCTGCCGCTGTGGTTCGTGCCGCCGCTGATCCTGATGCTGCCGCCCCTGATCTGGGGCTGGCTGGCCTACCGGGTGATGGCCTACGACGTGCTGTCCGACCATGCGAGCAGCGACGAGCGCCAGCAGATCTTCCGCGCGCATCGCGGGGCCCTGCTGGCGATCGGGGTGATCAC
>JBJTVI010000194.1:0-2999 GCA_046081145.1 Rubrivivax sp. | reverse complement strand
TGTAGGTGGGCGTGAGCGTCATGAACATGTGCGGGTACTGCGTGGCGGCCTGGATGTAGACGCCGCTGGGCATCATCTCGGCCGTGGCCTCCACGGGCACGTCGTGGAGCAGCAGCGTGCGCGAGACGGTGGCGCGCATGCCCAGGGGGTCCCAGTCGCCGACGATCTTGACGCCCGGCGCATCGGCGGGCACGGCGATGAAGAGCGTGTTGGAGGTGTTGGCGCCGGGCACATCCTCGGTGCACAGCACGCCGTAGTAGTCGGCCGCGCCGGAGAGCGAGGCGAAGATCTTCTTGCCGTTGAGCACGAAGCCGCTACCGGTGCGCCGTGCCAGCGTGCCGAAGGGGGCGCGGCCGGCGGCGGCGGCGCTGCCTTCGGAGAAGGGCTGTGCGTAGATCTTGCCGGCCAGCATGTTGGCGTAGTGCACCGCGCGGTTGCGCGCGTGCGAGGCGCGCTGCTCGGGGCTGAGCTCCATCTCGTCGAGCATGCCGGCCGTCCACAACGCATTGGCGTTGTGCATGTTGAAAGTGTTGGCCGTGGAGCCGCAGTAGTAGGCGATGCGCGAGGCCACGAGCATGTAGGTGCGGTAGTCGGCCCCGATGCCGCCGAAGCGCTCGGGCACGCACAGGCCCAGGAACCCCATGTCGCGCAGGTCGTTCCAGTTGCGCGTGGGAAAGGTGGCCTCGCGGTCATGCTCGAAGGCGCGCTCGGCCCACGTGACGCCCACCTCGTCGACGCGCCCGACGAGCTCGCGCTGCAGCGGCGTGAGCGGACGCCCGTCGGTGAAGAGCGTGTTGTGGTTGGCCGACTTGACGGTCTTGCGCAGGTAGCTGCAATCGATCGGCGAGGTCGGGCTGCCCAAGGCAGAGGGGCGTACGGTGTCCAGCATGGCGGTGGGTGCGGTCAGGCGTCGGGCATGTGGTGAAGCTTACAGGCTGGGCGCCTGCGGCGGCGACTCGGCGGGCACCACCTCCACCTCGGCCAGGAAGGCCTCGATGCAGGCATTGAAGCGCGCAGGCGCCTCCAGGTTGGCCATGTGGTTCAGCCCCTCGAGCACCGCAAGCCGCCCTTGCGGCAGCCGTTCGAGCAGCCGCCTTTGGGCCTTCAGCGGCGCCTGCTGGTCGTCGCTGCCGGCCAGCAGCAGCACGGGCAGGTCGAGCCGGGGCAGGTCGGCGGCGCGGTCGAAGGTCAGGAGCAGGCGCATGGCCTCCAGGTAGGCCGCGGTGCTGATCGAGGAAGCGGCGTGCACGGCCAGGGCGCGCAGCTCGGTCGAGATGCAGTGTGCACAAAAGTTCGAGAGAAGCGCCGGGGCCGCCTCGGCGAAGCTCGCGTGTCGGGCCAGCGGCTCCTCGCGCTGGCGCAGGAAGTCGGCCTTCCAGGCTTCGCTCGCCTGCCCGAAGCCCGCGCTCGAGGCCGAGAGCACGAGGCTCGCGAGGCGCCCTCGGTGACGGTGCGCGAAGGCCTGCGCCACCATCCCGCCGATGGAGTGGCCCAGGAGGTGGATGCGCGACAGGTCATGCGCGTCGCACAGCGCGGCCAGCGCGTCGGCCAGGGCGTCCCAGTCGTAGCCGCCTGCCAGCGGCGGCGATGAGCCGTAGCCGGGCATCGTCCAGGCGAGCGTGCGGCGGCTGCGGCCGAAGTGCTCGAGCTGCGGCAGCCACACGGAAGCGGTCGAGCCCATGCCGTGCAGCAGCACGAGCGGCAAGGGCTCGCTCGCGCCAGGGCCTGGCCCGCCCGCGGTGGGCGAACCCCGCGGCCCGCTGGCCAGCCACGCGGGCAGAGCCATGCCGACCTTCAGTCGAACACCGGGCACAGCTGCCCGGCTTCGACGATGGTGGTGTCGTCCAGCCGGATCGTGCAGTGGCGCATGGGCAGGTCGAAGTGGCCCAGAGTGTGGCGCCCCGCCACCTCGTTGGCACCGGTCGAGTACAGGAAGTTGCCGGCGAAGGCGCGCAGCTCGGTGCCGTTGCAGTCGGCCTTGTCGAAGAGCTGCATCGCATCCCAGCGCGCGCGCGGGTTCATGCCCCAGCCCACGTGGCTCACGGCATAGGCCTCGCGGTCGCCCCAGGCTTCGAGGTAGCTGCGCATGAGCTGCGCGTCGAGCCCCTGGCCGTCGATGCGCACGATGAAGTCGTTCTCCACCCGCAGCGTGACGCGGCTTTCCAGGTAGCGCTTGAAGGTGAGGTTGACGTCGCCCACGTCCATCACGATCGTGCCGTTGACGGCCCCGGCCTTCGGGAAGCACAGGCACAACCCGCCGGGCCAGTGCTGGATCAGCCCGGGCCGGTCGGCCCCGCCCCATACGGCGCCGGGCGCGGCACCGGACACATCCACCTGCAGATCGGTGCCTGCAGCCGAGCTCACGTGCATGGTGCGGGATTTCAGCAGCCGCCTCACGCCGTTTTTCACGGGCCGCGTGAGGTCGACATCCAGGGTCAGCCGTTCGAGGATCTCGGGGTGCTCGTTGCTCACCATCATCACGCGCGCCCCCGAGCCCAGGATCTCGGGCAGTTCAGGGGCGTGCAGCAGGCCCTCGACGGTGAGGTCCACCACCAGCCCTTCGCCGGCCAGCGCCGCCAGCACGGGCTTCATGCGCTGGATGACGTGCGAGGCGCCGGTGGAACGCACGGGCACCGGCGTGGTGACGGGCAGGGAGGGCACCGTGATGCGCACGGGCACCGCACCGAGCCGGGCCAGCGCGAGCTCGGCGAGCTCGATGTTGATGGACCGGCTGTCGGTCTCGGCCAGCACGCGCACGACCTCTCCGGGCGTCACCTGGCAACGCCGGAAGATCGTCTCGAAAGTTCGCAGCCACCTCTCCTGCACGCGCATCGGCTTCCTCCTGTGGCCCGCCTACGGGCCGCTCGCTTCCCGCTGGCCCGCTCGCACGCGCGCGGCGCGCGATTCGCCTGAGGCCTCCAGGGCCTGCATGGCCATCGAGGCCTCAGCGCCGCATCGCGCGCGACAGCAGCAACACCGGCACGAGCCCGACGGCCACG
>JBJTVI010000193.1:0-15606 GCA_046081145.1 Rubrivivax sp. | reverse complement strand
CGAAGGGGGCCTGTTCGTACCCACCCAGCGCGAGTGCCAGCTCGGCGACGACATGTACCTGCTGGTGTCGCTGCCCGACGATCCCCAGCGCTACCCGGTCGCGGGCAAGGTGGTCTGGATCACCCCGCCCAACGCATCGGGAGGCCGCACCCAGGGCGTGGGCGTGCGGTTCCCGAACGACGACAAGACGCGGGTGCTCAAGCTGCGCATCGAGGAGATCCTCGGCACGTCCCTGGCGTCGTCCAAGCCGACGCAGACCCTCTGAAGCAGCGGCAAAGGGGCGCGGCGTGTTCGTCGATTCCCACTGCCACCTCGTGTTCCCCGAGTTTCGAGGCCGGGTGCCCGCAATTCTCGAGGACATGCGGCAGGCCAGGGTCGACGCGGCGCTGTGCATCTGCACCACCCTGGAGGAATTCGAGGAGGTCAGCGCCCTGGCCGCGACGCACCCCAACGTGTGGGCCACGGTAGGCGTGCACCCCGACAGCGAGGGGGTGCGCGAGCCCACGGTGGCCGAACTGGTGGAAAGGGGAGAGCGGCCCCGCGTGCTGGCCATCGGCGAGACCGGCCTGGACTACTACCGCATGGGCGCGCGCACCTGGGAGCAGATGGGATGGCAGCGCGAGCGTCTGCGCGTGCACGTGCGGGCAGCGCGTGAACTTCGGTGCCCGCTGGTCGTGCACACGCGCAGCGCCGCCCAGGACACGCTGCAGATCCTGCGCCAGGAGCAGGCACCGGAGGTGGGCGGTGTCTTTCACTGCTTCACCGAGACCCTCGAGGTGGCGCGCGCAGCGCTGGACATGGGCTTTTTCATCTCCTTTTCGGGCATCCTGACCTTCCGCAACGCCGCCTCGCTGCGGGAGGTGGCGGCTTTCGTGCCGCTGGATCGATGCCTCATCGAGACCGACAGCCCCTATCTGGCGCCGGTGCCGCATCGCGGCCGCGTGAACAGCCCGGCGTGGGTGCCCCACGTGGCCGCCGAACTGGCCCGGGTGAAGGGTCTGGCGCTGGAAGACGTGGCGCAGACCACTACGCGAAACTTCCATGAGTTGTTCAGGCCCCCTGCGCAGGCGGGGAGTCAGGCGGGCAACATGGGGGAGGGCGCCGACCCAAGCCTCTGGCCGGCAACCTCCCAACCTGCATGAGCTTCAGGCCGCAAGTGACATCATGAAACACATTTACAAGTTCCTGCAAGCTATTGTCCTGATTGCATTTACTGCCATTTCGCATGCAGGGGCCTACGAGGATTTCTTCCGTTCGGTGGAGATCGATGATGCGCGCACCCTGACGCGCCTGCTGCAGCGCGGCTTCGATCCCAACACGCCCGATCCACAGGGCCAGGTCGGGTTGTTCCTGGCCCTGCGCGGCGGGTCCGGCCAGGTGGTGCAGGCCCTGCTCGAGCATCCCGACCTCAAGGTGGATGCCGCCAACACGAGCGAGGAAACGCCGCTGATGATGGCCGCCCTGCGCGGCGCGCTGGAGCCTGCCCGGCGCTTGATCGAACGTGGCGCGCGCCTGGAGCGTCCGGGTTGGACGCCCCTGCATTACGCCGCCTCGGGCCCGGAGGTGGCCATGGTGCGCCTGCTGCTCGAGCGCGGGGCGCCCATCGATGCGCGCTCGCCCAACGGCACGACGCATCTGATGATGGCCGCGCGCTACGGCACCGAGGAAGCGGCAACGCTGTTGCTCGAGCGCGGTGCCGATGTCTCCTTGCGGAACCAGCTCGACCTCGGCCCCGCCGATTTCGCCCGCGCGGCCGGGCGCGAGGCCCTGGCGCGTCGGCTCGAGGGCCTGCCCAGGCGTTGAGCGCTTCCGGGGTGGGCTTGGGCGCAATCGGTCAGCGCGCGGTGACGCGCCCGACAAGCTTGTCGGAATTGCGCTGACACAAGCCTTGGCGCCAGGCCCGATGGCCAGGCCCCCCAGGCTGTCCCATGATGGGTTCACCTTTTACCGAAGGAGCACAACATGGCAACCGGACTCGAACTCGGCAATCCCTTCGCTCTCATGATGAACCCGGAGAGCGTGATCCAGGCGATGGAGCGCTCCGAGCGCCTGGCGCGTCTCAAGGCGCGCGTGTGCCGTCCGCTGGATCGTCCGCTCATTCCGCGCCTGCAGGATGCGAACCTGGCCGCCTACGATGCGCAGATCGATGCGCAACTGGAAGCGGCGGCGGACGAAGCCGAGGGCGCCGATTCGATCTAAGCGCTACGATGTGTATTATGTAAACTCACACGAAGCGCTCCTGTTCCGCGAACTGGCGGAACCCGTGGAGTCGTTCACGGCAGAAGGCTCCTGGTCAAGGCTGCCTGCCCCCCGCGATCGCGGGGTCTGCCTACAGTTCGTTCCCGCTGGTACAGCCAGGGAGCGAGCATGGAAGATTCGAATCGTCGCAGAGGCCGGAACATCCTGGCCCGCCTGCTCGTATGCCTGGGCGCCGCGGGTGCCGTGGCAGCCACAGCACACGCGCACACGAACCTGTCGGAAGAGCTGCGCGCGCTCTTCGGTCCGGTGGCGACGATGGCGGTGGATGGCCCCGCCTACCAGAATTCGGGCGGCGTCGCCTATGTGAAGACGGTCCTGTGGGTGAATGCCCCGGCTGATCCCGAATTCGCCGCCCTTCGAGCCTGGATCGTCGACAGCCGCCTGCCCGCCAGCCAGCGCGGATCGGTGCTCTATCGGTACCGCAGCTTTCCCGCACTGGCCGTCATGGTGCCCGTGTCGCGCCTGCGGCTGCTCTCCCAGTACCCGGGTGTCAAGTACATCGCACCCAACCGGCCCGCCCAGCGCAGCGCGCTGCGCTACGAATCGGTGGCCCGCACGACGGGCCGGGCCGACGCCTCCCGGGCAGACCTTGCGCTCAGCGGAGCTGGGGTCGGCCTGGCGATCCTCGATTCCGGGATCGACTTCCGGCATGAGGCCCTGCCAGACCTCGGCCCGGGCGCCCAGGGCCGCAAGGTGGCCGGCCGGGTCGACATCGTCGCGACCCGTCGTGCAGTGGCTGGAGGCTCGTGGAGGCCGGGTGTCGACTACTCCGATACGCTGGCCGCACAACTGGACATCCGCCCCGAGCAGTTCGCCTCCCCAGCCGCTTCCGCCCCGCGCGAAGCCGGGAGCCGTGCCCCCGGCCAGCCTGACCCCTATGGCCATGGCACGCACGTGGCAGCCATCGCTGCCGGCCGCGCCGTCACCGCCGGCGTCGAATCCGGGGGCCTGGCCCCTGGCGCGCGGCTCTTCGACGTGCGCGTGCTGGACGACAAGGGCGAAGGCGAGATGGCCGACATCCTGGCCGGCCTGGATTGGGTGATGCAGCGCGCTCGCCACCCGGCCTACAACATCCGTATCGCCAACCTCAGCCTGGGTGCGGGTTCGACCGACTCCTACCTGGTCGACCCCCTGGCGCGCGCGGCCCGCGTCGCCGTGGGCATGGGCATCACGGTGGTGGCGGCGGCGGGCAACGCGGGCAAGGACAGCCTGGGCAAGCTGGTCTACGGTTCCGTGCTGTCGCCCGGGCACGACCCCTCGGTACTCACCGTGGGCGCCATCAACCTGAACCATTCCGCGCAGCGCGCCGACGACACCGTCACCGCCTTCAGCTCCAAGGGCCCCACGCGCGGCCGCGTCTTCACGCAGGCGCCCGATGGCATCTACAAGCCCTGGCTGGACAATCTGATCAAGCCCGACATCGTGGCCCCCGGCAACCGGATCGTCGCCGCGCTCGGCGGGGATGTCACCCGCCAGGCCGCCGGTTGGAACCTGCTGGCGCGCGAGAACCCGGCTCTGGTCCAAGCAGCCACCGCGCAGGGCGCGCAGCAGGTGGCCGGGCGCGAGCTCATGGTGCTCAGCGGCACTTCCGTGGCGGCACCCGTGGTGGCCGGCGCCGTGGCGCTGCTGCTGGAGGCCAACCCGGGCCTCACGCCGCCGCTGATCAAGGCGATCCTGCAGTACAGCGCGACGCCCACGAGCCTGAACAACCTGATGCAGCAGGGCACGGGCGCGCTCAACGTCCAGGGTGCCCTCGCCCTGGCCCGTGCACTCCGGACCGACCTGCGCACCGTCATCGAGGCCGGTAGCATCCGCCCGGGCGACTCGATGCTGGCGGCCGGCAAGACCCTGCCCAACCTGCAGTCGGCCATGCTCGCCGGCACCGTGCAGACCCCCTCACGCATGGCCGTCGTCGGCGGCTCGCACCTCGTGCGCGGCGACGCCCTCTTCAGCCGCTACCAGCCGGTCTGGGATCACCGTCTGACCTGGGTCCGCCGGGTGCTGACGCGCACCACCTTCTCCTGGGAAAGCCGGGCCGGCTGGCTGCCCGGGAACACCGTGCCGCGCACGGTGTCCGAATCCCACGCCACGAACGTGATGCTCGTGGGCGCAGGGGTGCGACTGCTCGACAACCTGGCGACCCCTGCCGGCGGCGCCCACAACCTCCCTTGGACGCCGGTGCCGCTGCTCGTCTCGTGGGCCGACGCCGGGGCGGGATCGACGCTGGTCACCGGCATGGGCTTCCGTCCGGACGGCGTGCAATTCGCCGATCACATCAGCATGGCGACCGGAGCCACCTTCGTGGAGGGATCGATCCGCAGCGAGGGGATCGTGCTGGCCGAAGGAATCGTGCTGGCCGAAGGCATCGTCCTCGCCGAAGGGATCGTGCTGGCCGAGGGCATCGTCCTGGCCGAAGGCATCGTGCTGGCCGAGGGCATCGTCATGGCCGAGGGCATCGTCCTGGCGGAGGCGATTCGCGGCGAGAAATGACCGCGCGGTCAGAAGAGCCCGACAACCCGCCCCTGATCGTCCAGGTCGATCTGCTCGGCCGCCGGCACCTTGGGCAGCCCCGGCATCGTCATGATGTCACCGCAGATCATCACGACGAATTCGGCACCTGCGGCCAGGCGCACCTCGCGCACGGTCACGGTGTGGCCCTGCGGTGCACCGAGCGCCTTGGGGTCGGTGGAGAAGCTGTATTGGGTCTTGGCCACGCACACGGGCAGATGGCCGTAGCCGCCATCCTGCAACTGCTGTATCTGCGCCCGCACATCGGCTGAAGCCGCAATGCCTGCCGCCCCGTAGACCTCGGTGGCGATCTTGCGCATCTTCTCCCACAGCGCGTCGGCGTCCTCGTAGACGAAGCGCAGCGTGGAAGGCTGCTCGCACAGCCGCACCACTTCGCGCGCCACGTCGGCCGCCCCCTTGCCGCCCTCGGCCCAGTGCCGCGCCGTGAGCACCGGCACCCCGAGTGCGCCGATCTGCTCGCGCAGCAACCGGTGTTCGGCATCGGTGTCCTGGATGAAGTGGTTCACGCTCACCACGCACGGCAGCCCGTAGCGCTGCGTCACGTTTTCCACGTGGCGGCGCAGGTTGGCCAGGCCCTTGCCGAGGGCCTCGAGGTTCTCGCGGCCCAGGTCAGGCAGTGCCACCCCGCCGTGGTACTTCAGCGCGCGCACCGTGGCCACGATCACCGCAGCCTGTGGGCGCAGGCCGGACTTGCGGCACTTGATGTCGACGAACTTTTCGGCCCCCAGGTCCGCCCCGAAGCCGGCTTCGGTCACCACGTAGTCGGCGAGCTTGAGCGCCGTGCGTGTGGCCAGCACCGAGTTGCAGCCGTGGGCGATGTTGGCAAAGGGGCCGCCGTGCAGGATGGCGGGGTTGTTCTCGAGCGTCTGCACGAGGTTGGGCGCGAGCGCGTCCTTGAGCAGCACCGCCATCGCCCCGTGCACTTTGAGGTCGGCCGCGCGCACGGCCCGCCGGTCGCGCGTCTGCGCCACCACGATGCGCCCGAGGCGCTCCTTGAGGTCCTTCAGCGAGGTGGACAGGCACAGGATCGCCATCACCTCCGAGGCCACGACGATGTCGAAACCGTCCTCGCGCGGAAAGCCGTTGCCCGGCCCGCCCAGGCCCACCGTCAGGCGGCGCAGGGCGCGGTCGTTCATGTCCACCACGCGGCGCCAGGTGATGCGGCGCACGTCGATGTCCAGGGCATTGCCGTGGTGCACGTGGTTGTCCAGCGCGGCGGCCAGCAGGTTGTTGGCCAGCGCGATGGCGTTGAAGTCCCCCGTGAAGTGCAGGTTGATGTCCTCCATCGGCACCACCTGCGCGTGGCCACCCCCGGCCGCCCCACCCTTCATGCCGAACACCGGGCCCAGCGAAGGTTCGCGCAGCGCCACCACCGCACGCTTGCCGATGTGGTTCAAGGCGTCGCCCAGGCCCACCGTGGTTGTCGTCTTGCCCTCCCCGGCCGGCGTGGGGCTGATCGCGGTGACGAGCACGAGCTTGCCGTCCGGGCGATCGTGCAGCGTGTCGATGAAGGGCAGCGCAATCTTGGCCTTGTGGTGGCCATAGGGGATCAGGTGCGCATCGTCGATGCCCAGGCGGTCGCGGGCGAGTTCGGTGATGCGGTGCAGGCTCGCCTGCTGGGCGATTTCGATGTCGCTGAGGGGCACGGGGGTCTCCGGTGGGCTCGGTTCGGCCGGGCATTGTGAGGGCTGCAACAAGGCCGAGGGCTCGGCGCCGCTTTCGGTGGTGGAACTGGCGCGGCTGCTCGCGGCCTGAGGTTTCGAGTTGCCGGGCCCCTTTGCTCAGGGCTTGGCCGCCAGCGTGTTCTCGCGTGCCAGGGCCAGCGCCTCGCTGAGCACGGCCCGATCGCCCACCTGGTTGGCGAGTATCAGCACGAGCTTGGCCAGCATCATGTCGGCCTGCTCGTCGCTCAGGTCACGCTGGCTCGCGATGAGCTCGGCGTAGAAGGTGTCCGGGTCGGGGATGCGGGGTTCACGGTGCAGGGGCATGTGCTCGGGCTCCGCGGTTCAGGCGAGATGCAGCGCGCGTCGCAGCGCGGCACGCACCCAGGCTTCGTCGAAGGTTCGCCAGCGTGCCGCCACATGCTGGTCCGGGCGTATGAGATAGACCGTTCCGGGCCGGCCGTCGTAGCGCTCGGTCAGGACGCCTCGGGCGTCTTCGATGTCTCGGCCCACCTGGAGCACCTCGGCCGTGACACCGCCCACCTGCACCGCCTGGGCCGGGCCAAAGCTCAGCAGCGTGAAGCCGCAGCCCAGCTGCTCGAGCAGCCATTCCTCGCGGCCAGCACACACCACGGGGGCGTCCGCACAGGGTGTGCCCGGCCGCATCCGGCCGGCAAAGGGCTCGGCATCCGGCGTGTTCAGCGGCGAATCCAGGTAGGGCGTGGGCGTCGACAGCCGCCCGCTGTTGACGAGCGGCCGCGCAAAGGGCTCGGTGCGCGCCAACTCCAGCACCGCGTTGCGCAGCCGCAGCGAGGCCCGGCTCTTGGGGGTGATGAAGTCGGTGGCGCGCGTGGAGTGACCGATGTTGTCGTCGGCCGCCGCGGCGCGCTCCGCGTGGTACGAGTCCAGCAGCGCCTCGGGTGAGTCGCCCGCGAGCACCGCCTGGAGCTTCCAGCCAAGGTTGTCGCCGTCCTGCACGCCCGAATTCGCGCCGCGCGCCCCGAAGGGTGACACCTGGTGCGCGGCGTCCCCGCAGAAGATCACCCGGCCGTGGCGAAAGGCATCGATGCGCCGGCACGCGAACTGGTAGGCCGACACCCACTCGAGCTCGAACTCGGCCTCGGGCCCGAGCATGGCCTGGATGCGCGGGATCACCTTCTCGGGCTTCTTCTCCTCGGTCGGGTCCGCTTCCCAGCCGAGCTGGAAGTCGATGCGCCAGACGTTGTCGCACTCCTTGTGCAGCAGCACGCTCTGGTTGCGGTGGAAGGGCGGGTCGAACCAGAACCATCGTTCGGTCGGGAACGCGGCCTTCATCACCACGTCGGCGATCAGGAAGCGATCCTGGAAGAACTGGCCGCGGAAGTCCACCCCGAGCATGCGCCGCACGTCGCTGTTGGCGCCATCGGCCGCGACCACCCACTGCGCCTGCATGCGGAAGATACCGTCCGGCGTTTCCACCGTCAGCGCCACGTGGTCGGCGTGCGGCTCCACCGCCAGCACCTTGTGCTTCCAGCGCAGGTCTACCTGCGCCGAGGCCTCGCAGGCGCGCACGAGCCGCTCCTCGAGGTGGTACTGCTGCAGGTTGATCATGGCCGGCATCTTGTGGTCGGCCTCGGGCAGCAGATCGAAGGCGTAGGCGAGCTCGTCGCGGAAGAACACCTTGCCCACCTTCCACTGCACGCCCTGCTCCACGCAGGCCTGGCCGATGCCCAGGCGGTCCCAGACCTCCAGCGTGCGCTTGGCGTAGCACACGGCGCGCGAGCCCATGCTCACCGTGTTGTTGTCGTCCAGGATCACCGCGGGCACGCCGCGCGAGGCGAGGTCGAGGGCCTGCGTCAGGCCCACCGGCCCAGCGCCGACGATCACGACCGGGTGCCGGGCGGGCACGCCGCTGCGCTGCTCTTCGCTGAGGCGGTAGTCGAACTCGGGGAAGGTGTAGGTCTTGTGCATCGTCGGTGGGCGTGTCTGCTCGGGCGCGGGCGGGGGCCTTCAGGGGCTATCAGGCGCTTTCAGGCGCTTTCAGGCGCTTTCAGGGGCTTTCCGGCAGGTTCATGCCCCTTCGGCTGCCGGCGCCTTGTGCATCCACGCTGCATGGCGAGGTGCGCGGCGGGTGCGGCTCCATTCCTCAAGCATCTCCCACTTCACTTCGTCCAGACGGCGGTACTGGTCCGCGGTGCCCACGTCGGCCGCCAGTTCCAGCCGATGGCCATTGGGATCGAAGAAGTAGATGCTCTTGAAGATGGTGTGGTTCGTCGGCCCCACCACGCTCACGCCACCGGCCTCCAGGCGCGCCTTCGTCTCCTCGAGGTCGCGCACGCTGTCGACCTTGAAGGCGATGTGCTGCACCCACTCGGGGGTGTTCGGGTCCTTGCCCTGCGTGGGCGAGTTCGGCAGCTCGAAGAAGGCCAGCACGTTGCCGTGGCCCGCATCCAGGAAAACGTGCATGTAGGGGTCCGGCTCGCCCGTGGAGGGAACCTGGTCCTCCGCGATGGCGAGCACGAAATCCATGCCCAGGTGCCGCCGATACCACTCTACGGTTTCCTTCGCGTCGCGGCAGCGGTAGGCCACGTGGTGGATGCGGTCGATCTTCATGTTCAGTCTCCTCTGGCGATCTTCTGGCGTGCCGGCGCGGGACCCACCTGCGCGAGCTTCTTCGGCGATGCTAACGGAGCGCTGTCGCGCGGGCGGGCAGGACTGTGGCGGTGCACTCTCCCAATCCGATGCGCGCGGCTCCGGGCTGCTCGCACCAGCCGCGCAGCCGCACCGTGTCGCCATCCTCCAGGAACGCGCGCTGCTCGCCACTTGGCAGCGTCAGCGGCTGTTTGCCACCTGCAGTGAGCTCGATCAAGGCGCCTGCTTCCGGCGGCGTCGGCCCGGAGAGCGTACCGCTGCCCAGCAGGTCGCCGGGCTGCAGGTTGCAGCCGCCTACCGTGTGGTGGGCCACCAGCTGCGCCAGCGTCCAGTAGGCGTGGCGGTAGCTGGTCTGGCAGATGGCCGCCGGCTCCAGGTTCGCCGCATGCATCTGCGGTGTCTGAAGCCCCACCTCGAGGCGGATGTCCAGGGCACCGGCATCGCGGTTGGCGGCGCTGTCCAGATAAGGCAAGGGCTGCGGGTCTTCACTCGGCCGTGCGAAGGGCACCCGGTAGGGGGAAAGCGCTTCCAGCGTCACGATCCACGGCGAGACGCTGGTGGCGAAGTTCTTGGCCAGGAAGGGCCCGAGCGGCTGGTACTCCCAGGCCTGGATGTCGCGTGCCGACCAGTCGTTGAGCAGACATACGCCGAACACGTGCGACTCCGCCTCATCGATCGGAACCGGCTCGCCCAGCGCATTGCCCGCGCCGACGTAGATGCCCAGCTCCAGCTCGATGTCCAGCCGCTTGCTGGGCCCCACGCTCGGTTGCGCGGCGCCCGGCGGCATCGTCTGCCCCACTGGCCGGTGAAAGTCCTGCCCCGACACCACGATGCTCGACGAGCGCCCGTGGTAGCCGATGGGCACCCACTTGTAGTTGGGCAGCAGCGGGTTGTCCGGACGAAAGAGCCGGCCGATCTGGGTGGCGTGGTAGACGGAGGTGTAGAAGTCCGTGTAGTCGCCGATACGGGCCGGCACGTCGTACTCCGCCTGCGCCTGCGGCACGAGCAGCGGCTCGATCGCCGCCTGAATCGCGGAGCCTTCGCGCAAGGCGCGCGACAAGGCCAGCCGCAGCGCGCTCCAGGTCGGCGGGCCCAGGGCCATCAGCGCGTTGAGCTTCTCGCCAGAGGCCGCTTGCGCAGCGCGCTGCGCCTCGCCTTCGAGCACCCCGCTGGCCGCTAGCGCCGCCAGATCGACGATCTGGTCACCGATGGCCACGCCGCCCCGAAAGGGCTCGCCCTGGCCCCGGCGACGAAAGACGGCAAAGGGCAGGTTCTGCAGCGGGAAGTCGCACCCTGTGGTCTGAGCCGAAGCCACCCAGCTGCGCAGGGCGGGGTCGTGTGTCTCGTTGAGCATGCACAGCCCCTTCTCTCACCAACTGCCCACGTTGGGCATGGAAGCCCAGGGCTCGGCCGCCGGGCGTGCCCCGCCCTTGTTCAGCAGTTCGATCGAGATGCCGTCGGGCGAGCGCACGAAGGCCATGCGGCCATCGCGCGGCGGGCGGCTGATCGTCACGCCGTGGTCCACCAGGCGCTGGCAGGTGGCGTAGATGTCGTCCACCGCGTAGGCCACATGGCCGAAGTTGCGTCCGCCCGCGTAGACCTCCGCCGTGCCGTCGGGCGCGGGCCAGTTGTAGGTGAGCTCGATCTGCGCGAGGTGGTCACCCGGTGCCGCCAGGAACACCAGCGTGTAGCGCCCGGCCTCGTGGTCGCGGCGCGAAAGCACCTCCAGGCCAAGGGCGTCGCGGTAAAAGCGCAGGGAGGCTTCGATGTCGGTCACGCGGACCATGGTGTGCAGGTACTTCATGGCCTGCATTGTCGCGCGAGCACGTGCGCATGCCCAGAGCCGAGTCGAGCCTTCATTCCCGGACACCCAGGCAACGGGCGCCGACCATCGCGCACCCGGCGCCCGCCACGCGGCACGCGGTACATCAGGCGTAGCATTTGGGCTCCCCTCCCGAACCGTCCGTGTCCTCCCGCACCCCCCTGCCCACCCGCGCCCTGTGGCTGCTGGCCGTGCTCACGCTGGTGTGGGGCACGAACTGGCCCCTGTTCGTGTACGCCATGCAGGAGGTGTCGGTGTGGACCTTCCGCGCCTTCGCGCTGCTGGCCGCCGGGCTGACGATGCTGGCCGTGGCTCGCGGGCGCGGCCTGTCGCTTGCCGTTCCGCGCGGGGATTGGCCCACGCTGCTCTGGGCGAGCCTGGCCTACCTCGTGGTGTGGAACATCGCGACGGCCTATGCCGCGGTGATGCTGCCATCGGGCCAGGCGGCCATTCTCGGATTCACGATGCCGCTGTGGGTGGCACTGATCGGCTGGGCGGCCTGGGGGCAGCGCCCCACGCCACGAGTGGGCTGGGCCCTTCTGCTGGGCGCAGCTGCAGTCGGCCTGCTGCTGTGGCGGTCCTTGCCAAAGGGCGGCGAGGTCCCGGCTGGCTTCGCCCTCGGGCTGCTCGCCGGCCTCGGATGGGCCGCGGGCACCATGATCCTCAAGCGCCGGCCGCTCACGATGCCGCTGCTGGCCGGCACCGGGTGGCAGCTCGTCCTGGCCGGGCTGCCGATCGCGCTGGTCGCGCTGGCCACGGGCGACGGCCTGCGCGAGGGGCGCTGGTTCGTGCCCTCGTGGTCGAGCCTGCTGGCCATCGCCTACATCACGTGGGTGCCGATGACGATTGGCAACCTGGCCTGGTTTGCCATCGTCGGCCTGCTCCCGGCACAGATCGCCGGTTTGTCCTCGGTACTCGTTCCGGTGGTGGCCATGCTCTCGGGTGCCTGGCTGCGGGGCGAGCCGCTGGGGCCGTTCGAACTGCTGGCGATGGCCTGCAGTGCCGCTGCCCTGTGGCTCGCCTTGGCGGGGCGGGCACCCGCAGCACCGCCACTCCTGCGCCGCAAGGCCTGAATCGCATCAGAGCCGGGGCGCCCAACCCGGCGGCATGCAGGTGTAGGTCAGCGCCTGGCCGGCGGTGCGGGCGAGATCCCGCAAGGCCGCTTCGCTCAGCGTGCTGCCCCCATCGTCACGTGCGTAGGTGCCGTCTGGCTTGAGCACGAAGGTCGTGGCGCGGCTGCCCACCACCCCTCGCACCACGAGCTCGCACTCCGTCACGTTGCCACCCACCGCCTTGGAGACGAAGGGGGCGAGCGCGCGGGCCCTCAGCAGCTCGATGCGCGGGCCAGCCACGGCGGCGTTGCCGGCATCGAGCGTCACCTGCTGGCCCACCACCGGCGCCAGGTCGCTGTCGAAGGCGAGCATGAAGGCCTCGACGTCCCGGCGCTGCGCGTCGCTGCTGAAGCCCACCCGACCGCCTTGTGCACTATTGAACACGCGCGCCTGCAGGAAGCGAAAGACGGTGTCGGCGGTGCCGTCGTTGGAAAAACCATACCCCCTGACCTGCTGCCCCTTGTGTGCGTTGTCGCCCGTGTTGTTGCCCGGCACTGGCGGGTTGCCGAACATGCCGACCCTTTCATAGAGGTTGCGCAGCTGCGGGATCTTCATGATCTGCGGCAACGCCTCGAAGCTCGACTGCCCGTCCGTGCCGAAGAAGCCCTGGGCCGGGTTCAGGGTGTGGCAGCCCTCGCAGGTGAAGCCCAGATTGGGCAGGGCGACGCCGGCCGAGAAATGCCCCAGGCCCAGGGGTCTGCCATTCGTCCCGCAGGTTGCCGGCTGTCCGGTTCCCGCGTCGGTCCCCTCGCAGCCCATGAAGAAACTGCGCCCGCGTGCCTGCGCAGCAGTCAGGCTGTTGTCCAGGCTGCGCACCGGGTTGGGCGGCGGCACGATGGCCAGGGTGAAGGCCGAAAAGGCCTGCATGTCTCCCGTCGCCAGCAGCGACTCCTTGCCCAGCAGCGCCGGAAAGCCCACGATGAAGTTGCGAAACGAGAGGTCCGAGTCGAAGGGCGGCGTGGCGCGGGGGTCGCGGCCGAAGAAGCCATCCACCCGGTCGCCGCGCCAGTGCATGGCGCCGTGGTTGGCCATGCCGCGCAGCGTCTGCGTTCCCATCGGGCCCTTCATCGGGTGCAGGGCTCGCGTGTCGCCGGTGCCGTTGATCGGCTGCCCGAGCGCACCGAGCTCGACCTTGATCGTCACCGGCGTGCGCACCACGTCGGCATCCGGGTCGCCCAGGTCCCAGGCCAGGTGGTCGGTGTTGCCGAACACGTGGCACGAGGCACACGAGGCCTCGCCGTTGCTGGAAGAGACCTGAGCGTCGTACAGGAAGCGCCGCCCGGTCGTGATCGATGCGGCTTCCGGGTTGGGCAGCGTGAGGTGTTGTATCTCGCGCCCGCTGGACAGGTCGATCACGGACACGCCGTTGTCGAAGCGCGTGGCCACGTAGAGCCGGTTGCGCCCCGCATCCAGCACCAGGCCCGAAGGCCCGCCCCCGCTCACCTCGAGGTGCGTGCGCGCAAGCGTGGTGGGGTCGAAGCTGCCGTCCTCCAGCGCCGCCGTCGGGTAGACGCCCACCTTGCCCGAGCCGAAGGCCGCCACGTACAGCGTGCGCCCGTCGCCCGACACCACCATCTCCAGAGGTGTGGAGAGGCTCGCCGCCTTGGCCGAGGCCGGCGCGGGGCGCTGCGCGTAGTTCAGGTGCTTGTTCAGGTGGCGGGCGGTGGCCTTCCCGCCCTGCACGACCGTGATGCGCGATTCGGCCAGCTGCCCCTGCAGCGTGGTGCCGGCGAAGGTGCCTGGCCCCTCGAAGCGCAGGTCGTTGCGTGCCTCGGTGTTGCTCACGTAGACGGCACCCGAGCGCGGGTTCACCGCCACGTTGAAGAGCGTCGTGCCCACGCCGCTCACGGCCGATGACACGCTCAGCGCCTGCGCATCGATGGTGAAGAGGTCCTCATCGGGCAGGTCGAAGCGGACGGCGTTGCTCCAGTCGCGCTGGCGTGCGTCGCGCCAGCGGCCCGCCGCATCGGCCTTCACGATGAGGCCCACGCGGGGCGCCGGCACGCCGGCCTTGTTGGTGGCCGGGCCCATCGGTGAGCCCGGCACCTGCACGCCGCCCACGGTGCAGGGCCTGTCGCTGTCGAAGCCGTCGCAGGGCAGCTGCGGCGAAATCGCGGTGCTGCGGTTGCCGCTGTGCAGGGCGGCCGCGTAGACCGTCCGCCCATCGGGCGAAACCGCCAGCCCGCGCGGGGTATCCGAGCGCAGCGTCAGGATGGCCAGGGGTTTGCCGCCCACAGCAGACCCCAGGTTGCCGGCATCGAACACCCACACGTCGGCGCGGCCGATTCCCGCCGTGGTGAGTTGGGCGTCACCCGCCCCTGGCACGCCGGCCAGATCAGGGCTCGTACGCTGCTGGCCGCGGCGCGCCGTGGTGATGAAGGCACGCTGCCGGTCTGCCCCGCCGAACACGATGTCACGCGGCTCATCGCCCACGAGCAGGGTACGCGTCACGCGCGGCGGTGAGGCCGCCACGTCCACCACGCTCACGCTGTCGGACAGGTGGTTCACCACCCAGACTTCCGACGCACTGCGTGCCGCCACGGCCACCGGATCCAGCCCCACGTGCACCGAACTCTCGGCCTGCAAGCCGGCGTCGGTCACGGTGTAGGTGTCCAGCGACCCGTTGGGCAGGTTCGCCACGAAGAGCCGCTTGCCATCGGGCGAGAGTGCCAGGGGTCGCACCGGGCCCGACTCGAAGGTGTAGGTGCGGGTGGGCGAAACGGCGCCGGGAGCGGCGGGCGTACCGGGTGTACCGGGCGTGGATCCGCCCGCTACGGGGCTGCCGGTTCCCCCTTCTGCGCCGCCACCGCCGCCGCCACCACCCCCGCAGGCGGCCACCACCACGGCCGCCGCCGCGACGGAAAGCCCGACCCAGGCCCAGCGCGGGCGCCGGCGTCGGTTGAAGGTGGCAACCCTCGAGCCCTCAGCACACATTCGCACTCCATCCCGGGAACAGCACCGGTTCGGAGCATAGGCGTGGCCGCCGCGGTTTGTGAAGTCGGGCAGACCCACTGGCAGCGTACGGACGACGCAGGGCGGGGCGAGGGCCAGTGGCGGGGCAGAAGTAATGGAGTTGCAAACAGTCTGCGGTCAGGAGGTTTTCTGAGGTGGTCGGGCCGAGGATTCGAACTCGATGGGGCAGCTACGACCCCTCTCCCTTCAACGCCTGCCTCACAGCACACGGCCCCGTCCGATTCATCAGATCACCCAACTTGGTACGGCTGCAGCCGCCTGAGGAGTTCAGACAGGCGGCAACTGAGCATCCAGGTGGAAGGTTGCCCGTTTATATCCAATCGGATATACTCCAAACGTGAAGCCATTACGGTTCCTCAGCGACTCGCTCAAGCGTCTTCGGGAGTTCCCGGAAGACGTGCGGCAGGACGCCGGCTACCAACTGGAGAAGGTCCAGCGCGGCGAGCAGCCTGCCGACTTCAAGCCCATGCCAGCCATCGGCAAGGGCGTTGAGGAGCTTCGAATCTGGGACGAGTCGGGGACGTACCGTGTGATGTACACCGCGCGCCTGAAGGACTTTGTGGCGGTGTTGCACGCATTCCAGAAGAAGACCCAGGCGACGAGCCCACGGGATGTTGAA
>JBJTVI010000192.1:0-3175 GCA_046081145.1 Rubrivivax sp. | reverse complement strand
GCGGCCACCTGAGCGGCCACCTGAGCGGCCACCTGAGCGGCCACCTGAGCGGCCACACACGAGGAGGGGAAGATGGATCTGGATCTGCAGGGGTGCCACGTGCTCGTCACGGGAGGCTCCAGGGGCATCGGCAAGGCCGTGGCACGCGGCTTCGCCCAGGAGGGCTGCTCGCTGCACCTCGTGGCGCGCGACGTCGGTACGCTGCAGGCCACGGCGCAGGAGATCGCCTCGGCGCACGGCGTGGCGGTGCACACCAGTGCGCTCGACCTGCGCAATTCCGATGCCGTGGCGGAACTGGCCGCACGCGCCCGGCCCTGCGATGTGCTCGTGAACAACGCCGGCGACATCCCCGGCGGGCCCATCGACGCGATCGACGAAGCGCGCTGGCGCACGGCCTGGGACCTCAAGGTCATGGGCACCATCAACCTCACCCGTGCGATGCTGCCGGCCATGCGAGCGCGCGGCGCGGGCGTGATCGTCAACGTCATCGGCCTGGCCGGGCTGATGCCGATGTACGACTACATCTGCGGTACGGCAGGCAACGCCGCCTTGCATGCCTTCACCCGGGCCATCGGCAGCCGCTCCACCCAGGACGGCGTGCGCGTGGTGGGGGTCAACCCGCCGATGGTGCGCACCGAGCGCCTGGAGCAGGTGATGCGCGGCATGGCCCGCGCGCGCCTGGGCGATGAGCACAGGTGGGAGGAGTTGCTGCGCGACCGGCCCTTCGGCCGGCCGGCCGAACCCGAGGAGATCGCCGACATGGTGGTGTTCCTGGCCTCGCGGCGCGCTTCGTATGTCAGCGGCACGGTGGTCGATGTCGACGGCGGTATCGTGAGCCGCCGCTGAATCGCCACTGATTCACCGCTGATCCGCCGCTGAACCTCCGGCACGCTGCCCCTGCCATGCACACCTTGACCCGCGAGAGCCTGATCGGCACCTGGACCCTGCTGCGCTATGTCGTGCGCTTTGCCGATGGCTCGGAGTCGGCCCCGTTGGGTGACGATGCTCTGGGCTGCATCTGTTACACGGCCGAGGGCCGCATGGCGGGCTTCATGGCGCGTGCCGGGCGCCGGCCCTTTGCGAGTGCCGACCGGCTGCTGGCCACGCCGGCTGAAAAGGCGCAGGCCTTCGACGATTGCGTGAGCTACGCCGGGCGCTGGACGCTGCGCGAGGACGGCATGGTCGTGCACCACGTGGAGCTGAGCCTGCTGCCCAACTGGATCGGGCAGGAGCAGCTGCGAATCCCGCGGCTGGACGCGCAGGGCCTGGAGCTCGTGGGCCACATCGGCGAAGGTGCGGCCCGGCGCAGCGCCATCGCGCGCTGGCGGCGCGGCTGAGCGCAATCCGCCTGGGCCGCCGCCGTTTCTGCGGTGCGCCGGCTCAAGGCGCCATGTCCACCTCGCCCATCACCGCCTCCTCGTAGGCCCACAGCGAGGGCAGGCCGCCCGTGTGCAGGAAGAGCACGCGCTCGTCCGGCGCAAAGTACCCCTGGCGCGCCAGACCGATGAGGCCGGCCATGATTTTGCCGGTGTAGACGGGATCCAGCAGCAGGCCCTCGGTGCGCGCGAGCAGCTGCACCGCCTCCACCATGCGTGCGTTGGGGATGGAGTACTTGGGCTGCCAGTAGCCGCCCACGCACACCACCGATTCGGCGGCCACCTGCAGTTCCAGGCCCAGCAGGTCGCACACGGCCTGCGCCTCCTTGTGCACGAGCGGGGCCTGGTCGGCCGGGTCGCGGCTCACGCCGATGCCCACGATCGGCACGTCGATGCGGTTGCCCAGAAAGCCGGCCAGCAGCCCGCCGTGCGTGCCCGAGCTGCCCGAGCCCACCACCACGCGGGAAAACCGCAGCCCGCGCTCGAAGCACTGCTGCTGCAGCTCCTGTGCGCAGGCCACATAGCCCAGGCCGCCCACGGCATTCGACCCCCCGCCCGGGATCACGTAGCCCTTGCGGCCCTGTGCGGCGAGCTCGTCGACCACCTGCTGCATGGCCTGGCCCATGTTCGTGCCTGCGGGCACCACCGTGATCGCCTCCACGCCCATGAGGCGGAACATGAAGTGGTTGCCGCTGCCCTTGGGGTCGTAGCTGCCGGGCACGCGCTCCTCGATCACGAAGCGGCACTGCAGCCCCTCCTTGACGGCGGCGGCCAGCGTGATGCGGCAGTGGTTGGACTGCGGGGCGCCGCAGGTCACGAGCGTGTCCGCGCCTTGCGCCAGCGCATCGGCCACGAGGTACTCGAGCTTGCGCGTCTTGTTGCCGCCCGGGAAGAGGCCGAGCATGTCGTCGCGCTTGACCCACACCTCGGGGCCATGGCCGCCCGGGCAGCTCTGTGCCAGCGCCGCGGAGAAGCGCGGCATCGGCTCCAGCGGCGTGGCGCCTTCGGTGTAGCGGCGGCGGGGGAAGCGGGAGAGGTCCATCGTGGCGGTTCCGTACGGAATGGGGGTGGGGCAGGAGTGTGCCCCGAATCCGTGCGCGGGCTCAATGCCGGCACGGCTGCGCGCGGCCATGCTCGGCACCGCCACCCACCCTTCAACCGAGAGGACTTCCCATGGAACTGAGCCCACGCACCCTGACGGGCGATGGCAGCCAGCAGGCCGCCGTCAGCCACAACCTGCGACACATGGTCGACGAGATCGACGTCTTCCTCAAATCCGCCGCCGACACCGGCGACCAGAAGTTCAATGCCGTGCGCGACCGGCTCGCCGAGCAGGTGCGCGAGATGCGTGAGCAGATCGACGAGCTCAACCAGGCCACGCTGGCGCGCGTCAAGCGCGCGGCACGCCAGGCCGACGAGACCGTGCACGCCCATCCCTATGGTGCGATGGGCATGGCTGCTGCAGCCGGCCTGCTGATCGGCTTTTTCGCCGCCCGGCGTTGAGCGGGGAAGACGCGGGGCGCGGCCCGCCCCGCGGCATGGGAGAAGCCGTGCAGCGCCTGCTGCACGCCGCGGCCGAGGTGGGCCGCAGCCGCTTGGAGCTCGCGCTGCTCGAGCTCGAGGCCGAGCGCACCCGCCTGGCGCGGGCCGCCTGGCAAGCCGCGATCCTGCTCGTGCTGGTCGTCCAGGCCCTGGTGCTCCTCACCGCCGCAGGGCTGCTGGGATTGCCGCCCGAGGATCGTGCGGCCTGCGCCGGGGCGCTGGGCGCAGCCTTCACGGCCGCCGCGGCGGCCCTGGGT
>JBJTVI010000191.1:0-5429 GCA_046081145.1 Rubrivivax sp. | reverse complement strand
CGCCCACTCCTTGGTGGCCTCGTCGCTGTAGATCCCGTGGAAGTGCCAGACCGGGCAGCGCTCGGGGTTTCCGGGGTCGGTGCGGCGCACGCGCTGCGGGTCGGTGGGCATGCGCCGCACCTTGGCCTCCACCTGGGCCGGCTCCTCGCGCATGGCGATGGCGTTGCCGTAGCTCTTGCTCATCTTGGCACCATCGAGCCCGGGCAGCTTGGCCACCTCGGTGTGCAGCGCCCGCGGCTCCACGAGGATGGTGCGCCCGGTGCCACGCAGGTGGCCCGAGAGGGATTCGGTGTCCGCGGCCGTCCAGCCCGGCACGCCGGCCTGTGCCTTGCGCACGATGCCGTCACCCTTGGCGAGCGCCTCCTGGGCGCCCGTCTCGCCGTAGGCCTTGCGCTGCTTGTCGAAGTAGCGCGCGTCGTCCTTGGGCAGCCGGGCCAGCGCCGCCTGGGCCCGGGCCTGGAAGGCGGGGGTGTTGCCGTACAGGTGGTTGAAGCGGCGCGCCACCTCGCGCGTGAGTTCGACGTGGGAGGACTGGTCCTCGCCCACCGGCACGTGGGCGGCGCGGTAGATGAGGATGTCGGCCGACTGCAGCAGCGGGTAGCCGAGAAAACCGTAGGTGGCGAGGTCGCGGTCCTTGAGCTTGTCGATCTGATCCTTGTAGGTGGGCACGCGCTCGAGCCAGCCCAGCGGCGTGCCCATGGCCAGCAGCGTGAAGAGCTCGGCGTGCTCGATGACACGGCTCTGGGCAAAGATCGTCGAGCGCTCCGGGTCCAGCCCGGCGGCGATCCAGTCGATCACCATCTCGTGCACGCTGCGTCCGATCACTTCACGCTCTTCGTAGTGCGTGGTCAGTGCGTGCCAGTCGGCCACGAAGTAGAAGCAGGTGTGCGTCTCCTGCAGGCGCACCCAGTTCTTCAGTGCGCCGTGGTAGTGGCCCAGGTGCAGCGCGCCTGTGGGGCGCATGCCGGAGAGGACGCGGTCGGGCATGGAGCGGGAGGATTCGTCGGGAGGGAGGAGCCCGGATTCTCGCTCAGGCGATGCCGGGTGGGCCGCCTACACTGGCAGATTCGATGAAGCGCATCGTCGTCCTGATCTCCGGCCGCGGCTCCAACATGGAGGCCCTGGTGCGCGCCTGTACGGCCGAGGGCTGGCCCGGGCGCATCGAGGCCGTGCTCAGCAACCGCCCGCAGGCGCCGGGCCTGGCCTTCGCGGCGGCAGCCGGCCTGGCCACCGGGGTGGTCGACCACCGCTCCTTTGCCACCCGGGAGGCCTTCGATGAGGCGCTGGCCGAGGCGGTGCAGGCGCACGCCCCCGATCTGGTCGTCCTGGCGGGCTTCATGCGCATCCTGGGCCCGTCATTCGTCGCACGCTTCGAGGGCCGCCTCCTCAACATCCACCCGTCGCTGCTGCCGGCCTTTGCGGGGCTGCACACGCATCGCCGCGCCCTGGAGGCGGGCTGCCAGGTGGCCGGGGCCACGGTGCACCTGGTCACGCCCGCGCTCGACCACGGCCCCATCGTCATCCAGTCGGTGGTGCCGGTGCACCCGGGTGACGACGAGCGCAGCCTGGCCGCGCGCGTGCTGGCCACCGAGCATGTGATCTACCCGCGCGCCGTGCGCTGGTTCCTGCAGGGCGCGCTGGAGGTCTCAGCGGGCCGCGTGCGGCACCGCGACGGCGAGCCGCAGTGGCTCTTTGCCTGAGTCCTGGCTGGGTCCTGCCTGAGTTCTGCCTGAGTTCTGCCTGACGCCCTTTCCACCGATTTCGCCCTACCGCCCCATGCGTCCTGCCGCCCTGCTCGATCTGACTGCCAGCCTCGTGCAGGGCGTGCTGCGGGGGGATCAACCCGCCGACCGCATCGTCTCGGCCCACTTCCGGGAGCATCGGCTGCTGGGCCCGCGCGAGCGCCACACCCTGGCCGAGACGGCCTATGCCGTGCTGCGCCGGCGGCTGCTGCTGCAGCACCTGGCCCAGAGTGGCCACGGAGCCCTGGAGCGCCGGCTGGCCATCCTGGGCTGGCAGGGGGACGCCGCCTTCCTGCGCGCGGCCTTGAACCCAGCCGAGGCGGCGTGGCTCGAGCAGGTGTCGGCCGTGGACCGCACGCAGCTGCCCGAGCGGCTGCAGCACAACCTGCCGGCATGGGTGGCCGACCCGCTGCGCGCCGAGCTCGGCCAGGAGGAGTTCCGCGCGCTCGCCCATGCGCTGGACGCGCCCGCGGCGCTGGACCTGCGGGTGAACGTGCTCACGGCGCGGCGCGAGGAGGCCGAGCAGGCGCTGGCGGCGCTCGGGGTGGCGAGCACGCCCACGCCCTACTCCCCCTGGGGCCTGCGCCTGGCCGGCAAGCCCGCACTGACCCGGCTCGCACCCTTCGAACGCGGCGAGGTGGAGGTGCAGGACGAGGGCAGCCAGCTCCTGGCGCTGCTCACCGGGGCGCGACGCGGCGAAATGGTGGTGGACTTCTGCGCCGGGGCAGGGGGCAAGACACTGGCGCTGGGCGCCATGATGCGCAACACCGGGCGCCTGTATGCACTGGATACCTCCGGCCACCGGCTGGCTGCCCTCAAGCCGCGCCTGGCACGCAGCGGCCTGTCCAACGTGCATCCTGTGCAGATCGCCCACGAGCGCGACGACCGCGTGAGGCGGCTGGCCGGCAAGGCCGACCGGGTGCTGGTGGATGCCCCGTGCTCCGGCCTGGGCACGCTGCGCCGCAACCCCGACCTGAAGTGGCGCCAGTCGCCCGAGACGGTGCAGGCCCTGCAGACCCAGCAGCGCGCCATCCTGGAGGCAGCCGCGCGCCTACTGAGACCGGGCGGGCGCCTCGTGTACGCCACCTGCAGCCTGCTGCGCTCGGAAAACGACGAGCTCGCCGCGGCATTCAGCGCCGCCCACGCCTCGGAATTCGAGCCCCTGGCGGCCCGGGAACTGCTGCAGGAGGCCCGCGTGGGCGAAGCCGCCAGCCTCGACACCGGTGGCGCCCTTCGGCTGTGGCCGCACCGCCATCACACCGACGGCTTCTACGCGGCGGCCTGGCAGCGCCGGGGCTGAGACCCGGGCGTTACAGGTCGTTGCCTGTCCAGGCGCGGGCGCGCCGCCTACAATCCCAGGATTTCGGCCGCCTTTGCCTGGCCGGTGAGGTTTCCTCAAGATGGATGTGCTTTCCGCCCTTCACGATGCCGCGCTGAGCTGGCTCTCCCACGGCCTGCTGCAGGCCAGCTGGTGGCAGGTGCTGCTGTTCACGCTGGCCGTCACGCACGTGACGATCGCCTCGGTCACGATTTTCTTGCACCGGGCGCAGGCGCACCGCGCGCTCGAACTGCACGCGTTGCCCTCGCACTTCTTCCGCTTCTGGCTGTGGCTGACCACCGGCATGGTGACCAAGGAGTGGGTGGCCATCCACCGCAAGCACCACGCCAAGTGCGAGACGGTGGACGACCCCCACAGCCCCGTCACGCGCGGCATCCGCACGGTGCTGCTCGAAGGCGCAGAGCTCTACCGCGCAGAGGCCAAGAGCCTCGAGACGCTGTCCAAGTACGGCCACAACACGCCCGACGACTGGCTCGAGCGCAACCTCTACACCCGCTACGCCTGGCAGGGCGTGGGGCTGATGCTGATCATCAACCTGTGCCTCTTCGGGGCCATCGGCGCCACCGTGTGGGCGGTGCAGATGCTGTGGATCCCGATCACGGCCGCGGGCATCATCAACGGTATCGGGCACTACTGGGGCTACCGCAACTTCGAGGCGACGGATGCCTCCACCAACATCTCCCCCTGGGGCATCGTCATCGGCGGGGAGGAGCTGCACAACAACCACCACACCTACCCGACCTCGGCCAAGCTCTCGGTCAAGCCCTACGAGTTCGATCTCGGCTGGGCGTACATCCGCGCGCTGGAGGTGATGGGCCTGGCCAACGTGCGCAAGACCCCGCCGCAGCTGCGCCTGGGCGACGTCAAGCCCGTGGCCGACGGCCAGACGCTCGAGGCACTGATCGCCAATCGCTACGAGGTGATGGCGCGCTACGCGCACGCCGTGCGCGAGGCGGTGGGTGGCGAGCTCGAGCGCATCAAGGGCCAGGGTGCGCCGGTGGCGGCCAAGATCGCCCAGCTGCGCCTGGCGCGGCGCTGGCTGCCGCGGGATGCCGAAAAGATCCCCTCGGCCGTCCAGCCCCAGCTGGCCCAGGTGATCCATGACAACCCGGTGCTGGCCAAGTTCGTGGCCATGCGCGAGGAACTGCGCCAGCTCTGGACGCGCACCAACGTGTCGGCCGAGCAGCTGGTGGCCGACCTGCAGGCCTGGTGCGCCAAGGCCGAGGCCAGCGAGATTGCGAGCCTGCGCGATTTCTCCGTCCGGCTGCGGGCGGCGCAGGCCTGAGCGGGCAGTCCGGGGCGGCCGCGCGCGTGGCGCGCCGGGCCCCGCCGGGGCCGCAGGCAGACGGCGCAAGGCCAACAACGAAAAAGCCCGCCGATGGCGGGCTTTTTCCTGGGGCGAGCCCCCTTACTTCAGCTTCGTTTCCTTGTACAGGACGTGCTTGCGCGCCTTCGGATCGAACTTCAGGAATTCGAGCTTCTCGGGCGTCGTCTTCTTGTTCTTGCTGGTCGTGTAGAAGTGCCCGGTGCCCGCGGTGGACTCCAGCTTGATCTTTTCGCGTCCGCCTTTGCTGGCCATGGTGCTGCTCCTGCTTCAGTCGATGGTGAGAATCAGAGCTCGCCCTTGGCGCGCAGCTCGGCCACGATCTGGTCGATGCCGACCTTGTCGATCTGGCGCAGGGCGGCGTTGGACACGCGCAGCCGGACCCAGCGCCCCTCGCTTTCGAGCCAGAAACGGCGATAGTGCAGGTTCGGCAGGAACCGGCGCTTGGTCTTGTTGTTGGCGTGGGAGACGTTGTTTCCCACCATCGGGCCCTTGCCCGTGACCTGACAGACGCGTGCCATGACGCTGCTCCGAAATTCGTGTGTGTAGGGTCATGCCTAAGCCGGCAAAGCCCGCGAGTATAACGCCAATCCGGCTTGCGTGGCTCAGCCCTCGAGCTGCTCGAGGTAGCGCTGGGCATCCAGCGCGGCCATGCAGCCCGTGCCGGCGCTGGTCACGGCCTGGCGGTAGACGTGATCCTGCACGTCGCCCGCGGCGAACACGCCTGGCACGCTCGTCTGGGTGGCCATGCCCTCCAGGCCGCTCCTGGTGACGATGTAGCCGTCCTTCATCGCCAGCTGGCCCTTGAAGATGTCGGTGTTGGGCTGGTGGCCGATGGCGATGAAGCAGCCCTGCACGGGAAGATCGGTGGCCGCGCCGGTCTGCGTGGAGCGGATGCGCACGCCGTTGACGCCCTTGGCGTCGCCCAGCACCTCCTCCAGGGTGTGCCACAGGTGCAGCTGCATCTTGCCGGCCTGCACCTTGGCCATCACCTTGTCCACCATGATGGCCTCGGCGCGGAACT
>JBJTVI010000190.1:0-3544 GCA_046081145.1 Rubrivivax sp. | reverse complement strand
CTGGGGTCGGCCTGAAGCTGGCGCAGCAAGCGGTTGTTCAACGCATGCCCGCCCCTGAAGGCGGTGTAGGCCGCCAGCAACGGGTGGCCCAGCACGTGCATGTCGCCAATCGCATCCAGCAGCTTGTGCTTGGCGAACTCGTCGTCGTAGCGCAGGCCGTCGTGGTTGAGCACGCGGTAGTCGTCCACGACGATCACGTTGTCCATGCTGCCACCCAGCCCCAGGCCCCGCGCGCGCAGCATCTCCACATCGCGCGTGAATCCGAAGGTGCGGGCGCGCGCGATGTCGCGCGCGTAGCGGCCCGAGCCCATGTCGAAGCTCACGCGCTGGCCCGTGGCGTCGAGCGCCGGGTGGCCGAACTCGATCTCGAAGACGAGCTCATAGCCGTGGTGGGGCTCCAGCCGCGCCCACTTGAGCGCACGGCCTTCGCCTTCGCGCACCTCGAGCGCCTTCGTCACGCGCAGGAAGCGCCGGGGCGCGCGCTGCACCTCGATGCCGGCGCTTTGCAGCAGGTAGACGAAGCTCGCCGCCGAGCCGTCGAGGATCGGCACCTCCTCGCCCGTGATGTCGATGAGGAGGTTGTCGATGCCCAGGCCGGCGCAGGCCGACATCAGGTGCTCGATGGTCTGCACCTTGGGGGCGGCGGGGTCACCCCCGGCGCTGATGGTGGAGGCCATGCGCGTGTCGCACACCGCCTGCGCGTTCACGGGGATCTCCACCGGCACGGCGAGGTCGGTGCGCCGAAACACGATGCCGTGCCCGGGCGGGGCCGGGCGCAAGGTGAGCTCGACCTTCTGGCCGCCGTGCACGCCCACGCCCACGGCGCGCGTGATCGACTTGAGGGTGCGTTGACCGAGCATCCCGGTATTTTCCCTGATTCCGGGTGGGAGCGCGCATGTGGGGTCGAGCGCGCAGACTCCGCGCGCGCACCGCTCAGCGGTGCATCTCGGCCTCCCCGTGGCGCGACAGCAGCTCCATTAGTTGCTTGCGGATCAGCATGCCCGGGCGGTCGCTGTCCATCGAGAACTCCACCCCGCGCCGGCGGGTGTCCACGAGCGCATCGGGGTCGGTGGATTCGAGGATGTCCTTGTCCTCGCGCGTGATGACGTGGTCGAAGTCGATCAGCAGCTGCGCCGGGCAATCCTCCTCACGATCGTTGCGATAGAGCCACTGGGCGAGCTGGATATGGCCGTCGTCGATGGGGGTGAAGCAGTTGATGATGACGTGGCGCACGCCGCTCGGGTATTCGATGTCCAGGCGGCGCGAGAAGGGCAGGTAGTAGGCGTTGCGCATCAGGCGCTGCGTGATCGGCTCGGTGCTGCCGCTCACGCGGTGGAAGGCCGGCGGGTTGGTGGCGTCGATCAGCGTCTCGGCGTAGAAGCCGCCCTCGCGCTCCACCAGTTCGTAGCGGCTGGGCCGCGGCTGCGCCGCCACGCCGAAGGTGGCCCGGTGCACGAAGCTGAAGTGCGAGTTGTCGAAGCTGTTCTCGAGCGCCCGCAGCGGGCTCGTGGCCCAGGTCTCGTGGAACTGGAAGATGGTGCGCCAGCCCGGCGCGCCGAACTCGGGCACCTCGGGAAGGGGTGCAAGGGGCTCCTCGTTCGGCCCGACCAGCGCCACCCAGGCGTAGCCGTACCTGGCCATGCAGCGGTAGGCCGGCGTGCAGTACTCGGCCGGGATGGGCCGGCTCGGCTCGTACTGCGGGATGCGGATGACGCGCCCGCCGCGGTCGTAGGTCCAGCCGTGGTAGCCGCACTCCAGCGCCCCGCCGACGCAGCGCCCCTTGGAAAGCCGAGCCGTGCGGTGGCAGCAGCGGTCGCGCAGCGCCGCGGGCTGCCCTTGCGCATCCAGGAAGAGCACGATGGGTTCGCCCAGCAGCGTGAAGGGCACGGGGTGGCCGGCCTGGAGCGCGCTGAGCGGCATCACGGCGTGCCAGAACTTGCGAAAGACCGGTTGGCGGGTGGTGAGCATGGTGCGCGGGTGAGAGCTTGCGAGCCAGCAAGCAGGGAGCGTGCCGGCGCGCCACAATGGATCGGATGCGCCCGTCTGATCGCCCGAGGGGCGCGGATGTCAGGGCGCAGCCCGAAAGAACTGCAATGAGCCTACAGGATCTGCGCGAGGTGGAGGTGGCCGTGCTCGGCGCAGGCATGTCCGGCCTGTGCATGGGCGTGGCGCTGCAGCGCGCGGGCATCGACGACTTCGTGCTGCTGGAGCAGTCGGCCGGCCTGGGCGGCACCTGGTGGGACAACCGCTACCCGGGTGCGCACGTGGACGTGCCCGCGCCGCTGTACGCCTTCTCATTTGCGCCCAACCCCAACTGGAAGCGGCGCTTTGCCGCCGCCCCCGAGATCCAGGCCTACATGGAGCAGGTGGCCAGCCGGCACGGGCTGCAGGCCAGGCTGCGGCTGCGCACCCGGCTCGTGCGCGCCACCTTCGACGAGGCAGCGGGGCGCTGGGCGCTCGAACTGGGCGACGGCTCGCGCCTGAGCGCGCGCTTTCTCGTGTGCAGCACCGGGCCCTTGTCGCAGGCGCGCTGGCCCGACATCGAGGGGCTGTCGAGCTTTGCCGGCGTGCGGCTGCACTCGGCGCGCTGGGACGCCTCGGCGCCGCTCGAGGGCGCCCGCATCGGGGTCATCTGCACCGGCTCCACCGCCTCTCAGCTGATACCGCCGCTGGCGGCCCAGGCGGCGCGGCTGCACGTATTCCAGCGCACCGCAAACTGGGTGCTGCCGCGCATCGACCGGCCTTACACGGCACTTGACCGGTTGCTCGCCCGCGTGCCGCCCCTGGCCCGCCTCACACGCGCCTTCTGGTACCACGTGCTCGAGTGGGGGCGCCGCGGCTTCGAGGAGGGCACACTGGCGCGGCGCGGCATGCTGCGCACCGCCGCCTTGCACCTCAGGCGCCAGGTGAAGGACCCAGCCCTGCGCGAGCGCCTGCGCCCGCCATACCCGCTGGGCTGCAAGCGCATCATCTACTCCAACGATTTCTACCCCGCGCTCACCCAGCCCCAGGTGGAACTCGTCACCGACCCGATCGCGCGCATCACGCCCACGGGCATCGTCACCGCCGACGGCGTAGCGCGCGAGCTGGACGTGCTGGTGTGCGCCACGGGCTTCGACACCACGCACCTGCTCTCTTCACTGGAGGTGAAGGGCCTGGGTGGCCTGACGCTCTCACGCGCCTGGGCCGACGGGCCGCAGGCCTTCCACGGCCTGACGGTGGCGGGCTTTCCGAACCTCTTCCTGATGCTCGGGCCCAACACGTGCACGGGCCACACCTCGACGCTGCTCTACATCGAGCCCCAGGCGCGCTACGCCGTGGCCTGCATGCAGGAGGTGCGCCGCCGCGGTGCGCGCCACCTCGTGCTCGAACCCGCCGTGATGCAGGCCCACAACGCGGCGCTGCAGGCGCGGCTGGCCGGCTCGGTGTGGACGCACTGCCGCAGCTGGTACCGCACCGAAGGCGGACGCATCACGGCGCTGTGGCCGGGCTTCACCCGGGAGTACGTGCGGGCGATCGAACGGCCGAGCTTCTCGGATTACCG
>JBJTVI010000189.1:0-3101 GCA_046081145.1 Rubrivivax sp. | reverse complement strand
ACAGTCCGGCCTGTCTCGACAGACCTCATCCAGGACGAAACGTGAAGACCTATCGCATCGCCGCCATCCCCGGGGACGGCATCGGCAAGGAAGTGATCCCTGCCGGCCAGCAACTGCTCGAGGCCGTGGCCCGCGCCGATGGCGGCTTTGCGCTGGCCTTCGACAGCCTCGGCTGGGGCGGCGACTGGTACCGCGCCCATGGCGAGATGATGCCCGCCGACGGGCTGGAGCAGTTGCGCCACCACGACGCCATCCTCTTCGGCTCCGCGGGCGACCCCCACATCCCCGACCACGTCACGCTCTGGGGCCTGCGGCTGAAGATCTGCCAGGGCTTCGACCAGTACGCCAACGTGCGCCCCACGCGCATCCTGCCGGGCATCGACGCACCGCTCAAGCGCTGCGCGGCGCAGGACCTCGACTGGGTGATCGTGCGCGAGAACTCCGAGGGCGAGTACGCCGGCGTGGGCGGGCGCGCCCACCAGGGCCACCCCATCGAGGTGGCCACCGACGTGTCGGTGATGACGCGCGCCGGGGTGGAGCGGATCATGCGGTTCGCGTTCCAGCTCGCCCGCACCCGGTCACGCCGGCAGCTCACCGTCGTGACCAAGAGCAACGCGCAGCGCCACGCCATGGTGATGTGGGACCAGATCGCCGCCGAGGTGGCGCGCGACTACCCCGACGTGAAGTGGGACAAGGAGCTGGTGGATGCGATGACCGCGCGCATGGTCAACCGCCCTGCGAGCATCGACACGGTGGTGGCCACCAACCTGCATGCCGACATCCTGAGTGACCTGGCCGCCGCCCTGGCCGGCAGCCTGGGCATCGCCCCCACCGGCAACATCGACCCCGAGCGCCGCTACCCGAGCATGTTCGAGCCCATCCACGGCTCGGCCTTCGACATCATGGGCCAGGGCTTGGCCAACCCCATCGGCACCTTCTGGAGCGGCGTGATGCTGCTCGAACACCTCGGCGAGGCCACCGCCGCGAAGCGCCTGATGCGCGCGATCGAGGCCGTGACGGCCGACCCGGCGCTGCACACGCGTGACCTCGGCGGGCGCGCCACCACGGGTGAGGTCACGCGGGCCGTGATGCGGCACCTGGCCCCGGGCTGAGGCTTAGCCGCAGGCCTTGGTCAGGGCTCGGGTCAGGCCTCAGGCAGAAGCCACTCGGGTGCCTGCGCCTCAGCGCAGCGCGATGACAATCGCGGCCACCACCGCTAGGCCCAGCCAGAGCTTGCCCACATGGGCATGCACGAAGCGCGCGCCCAGATCCTCGAAGGTGAGCCCCCGTGCGCCCGGGGCCGACGCAGCCGCGGTGCCGCCGGCCGTGCCGCGATCGCGACGCCGCCCCGAGGTGCCCAGCAGCCTGTCCCAGGCCTGCGACTGGCGCCGCAGCTCCTCCTCGGAGGGGACGGCCGGCAGGCCCATGCGACGGGCCCGCTCCTGGCGCACCCACTCGTGCTTCAACGATTCCAGTTCGGCCTGGGCGGCTTGTGCGGCCTGAGCGGCGCTCACGAGGCGCACGGCCGCTTCAGGGTTCGCCTGCACCCATCGCTGCACCTTCTCGCCGGCTGCCGCATCACCGGGGGCAGATTCGGCGCCTTCGAAGCGGTGGAGGAACTCGTCGAGGGTCGGGGAAGCCTGGGCCATGGAAGCTCCTTCGGGGCTGGCAACGTCGCAGCAGGCCACAGCATACGACATGTCAATTTCGACTGACAACTGCAGATGTCAATCTCACCGATCTCGTCAGGGGTGCCGGCCGGCGGCGTGCGGCTCAGCCCCGAGCCTGCCCGTTGCCCGTTAGCAGTGCCTGCAGTTCGCCGCTGTCGTGCAGTTTCTTCAGATCCTCGAAGCCGCCCACCAGCACGCCCCGGACGAAGACCATCGGAAAGGTCGGCCAGCCCGTCCAGAGCTTGAGCGCATTGCGGCGCCGCCACTGGCTGAGGTAGCCGCCGTACTCCCGGTAGTGGTGCGCGATGCCCGCAGCGTCGAGCAGGCGCCGCGCCTTGGCCGGGAAGGGGTTGGCGCGCATGCCCACCACCACCACCGCGTGCGCCGCGACCGCGGCCTGCACCTCCTGAACGATGCCTTGCTCGTGGCGGGCCACGCACTCGCGGATGGCGAGGTGCAGGTGGTCTTCATCGAGGATGGGGCGGGGCATGGGGGGCTCCTGGCAACCGACTGTGAGGCATCCGAAGAATCGAGCATAGCCGCGCCGCGTCCGGTCGGCCACGCGCCACCCGGGCTGCCGGCCCGGGCAAGCAGCGCGCGTAGATCAACGCGTGGGAATAGAAAAGCGGTAGTCCAGGCCGAGCGTGGCGTTGTTCGAGCTGAAGTACCCACCCGTGTCGCCTCGGCCCCGCGTGACCCCCAGCGAGGCGTTCAGCGCCAGGCGATCGTCGATGAAGCAGCGCAGGCCGGCGCTGACCTTCGCGACCTTGCCGTGCACGTTGGCACCCCCCAGCAGTTGGCCGAAGAACTGGAAGCGGTCCTGCGGCAGGGCCCGGGTCTGCACACCCACGCCCGTCAGGAGTTCGGCATAGCCGGGGTAGCCCAGGTAGGCGTTGTAGGCCCCCGAGGCCTGCAGCGGCAGGTAGGAATGGTGGCCCAGCGGCAGGTCCACCTGCAAACCCAGCATCTGCAACGGCGTCCGCGCCTGCTCCCGGTAGCTGAGGCCAAAGGCCGTATGCTGGAAGAGCGACACGCGCAGGCCCTGGTAGCGGGCCGGGCCGGCTTCGCCGCCAGATTGGCCGGCGCGCAGGTGCCGCGTCAGCGCCAGCCCGTAGGTCTGGTTGCGCGAAGTGCCCTTGGGCGCCGTCAGGTAGCCCAGCGTGAATGCCAGGCTCAGGTCCCGCCCCAGCGCGACCTGCGCGCCCAGCCGGGGATAGACCAGCAGGCCAGAGGCGGTTTCCATCACCTCGGGTGCGTAGCCGCCCGAACCCAGGCCCAGCTGCCCGAAGAGCGTCAGATCGGGGCCCAACCGGAAGCGCTGGCCCACGCCGCCCAACAGCTGGTTGTACATCGGCATGCCGCTGTAGCCCATGCCGAAGGAGGCGAACCAGTAGGTATCCGCAGCAAAGAAGTGGGCGTACTGCAGCTCGG
>JBJTVI010000188.1:0-2015 GCA_046081145.1 Rubrivivax sp. | reverse complement strand
TGGACGCCGTGGAAGGCCCGATGCCACAGACGCGCTTCGTGACGAAGAAGGCGCTGGCCCAGGGGCTGAAACCCATCGTCGTCGTCAACAAGGTGGACCGTCCGGGCTCGCGCATCGACCACGTCATCAACGCCACCTTCGACCTCTTCGACAAGCTCGGGGCCACCGAGGAGCAGCTGGACTTTCCGGTGGTCTACGCCTCGGGCCTCAACGGCTGGGCCACGCTGCAGCCGGGCGAGACGGGGACCGATCTCGCGCCACTCTTCGACTGCATCCTGCGCCACGTGCCGCCGCACAGCGGCAGCGAGAGCGAGCCGCTGCAGCTGCAGATCTGCTCGCTCGACTACTCGAGCTACGTGGGCCGCATCGGCATCGGCCGCATCCACAACGGCGAGCTGCGCCCGGGGCAGGACGTGGCGGTGTACGCCGGCATCGACGGCCCGATGCGCAAGGCACGCGTGAATCAGGTGCTGAAGTTCGAGGGCCTGGCGCGCGTGCCGGCCGAGAAGGCGGGCCCCGGCGACATCGTGCTCGTCAACGGCATCGAGAACATCGGCATCGGCGAGACGCTCACGAGCCTGGAGACGCCCACGCCGCTGCCGATGCTGGTGATCGACGAGCCGACGCTGACGATGAACTTCTGCGTCAACACCTCGCCGCTGGCCGGGCGCGAGGGCAAGTTCGTGACGAGCCGGCAGATCCGCGACCGGCTCGACCGCGAGCTGCAGAGCAACGTGGCGCTGCGTGTCACCGACACCGACGAGGATGGTGTCTTCGAAGTGGCCGGCCGCGGCGAACTGCACCTGACGATCCTGCTGGAGAACATGCGCCGCGAGGGCTACGAGCTGGCCGTGTCGCGGCCCAAGGTGGTGTTCCACGAGGTGGACGGCGAGCGCCAGGAGCCGATGGAGCAGCTCACGGTGGACGTGGAGGAGGGCCACCAGGGCGGCGTGATGCAGGAGCTCGGGCTGCGCAAGGGCGAGCTGCTGGATATGCAGCCCGACGGGCGCGGTCGCGTGCGGCTGGAGTACCGCATCCCAGCGCGCGGGCTCATTGGCTTCCAGGGCGAGTTCCTCAACCTCACGCGCGGCACGGGCCTGATGAGCCATGTGTTCGACGGCTACGAGGCCTACCGCGGCGAGATCGGCGGGCGCAAGAACGGGGTGCTGATCAGCCAGGAAGACGGCGAGATCGTGACCTACGCGCTGGGCAAGCTCGACGACCGCGGCCGCATGTTCGTCAAGCCGGGTGACCCCGTCTACGAGGGCATGATCGTGGGCATTCATAGCCGCGACAACGATCTGGTGGTCAATGCCGTCCGCACCAAGCAGCTCACCAACTTCCGCGTCAGCGGCAAGGAAGACGCGATCAAGATCACCCCGCCGATCGCGCTCACGCTGGAGTACGCGGTGGAGTTCATCGACGACGACGAGCTCGTGGAGATCACGCCGCGCAGCATCCGTGTGCGCAAGCGCTTCCTGAAGGAGCATGAGCGCAAGCGGGCCTCGCGCGAGGCGGCTTGAGTGCGTGCGTGGCTGAGGTGGTTCGTCGCTGAGGCGCCACGCCTATGAGCCTATGCGCCTCTGATCGGCTGAGCCGGTGAGGCTGCCGCCCGGTCGTCGACAATCGCTACCCGTGGACCCGCGAGCCGACTCCCCCTGGCGCCTGAACGTGGCGCCGATGATGGACTGGACGGACCGGCACTGCCGCTTCTTCCATCGCCTGCTCACGCGCCGCGCTCGCCTGTACACCTAAATGGTGACCACGGGCGCGCTCCTGCATGGCGACGTGCCGCGCCACCTCGGCTACGACCCCGTGGAGCACCCGGTGGCGCTGCAGCTCGGCGGCAGCGAGCCGGCCGACCTGGCCCGCTGCGCACGCCTGGCGCAGGACTGGGGCTACGACGAGGTGAACCTCAACTGCGGCTGCCCGAGCGAGCGCGTGCAGCGCGGGGCCTTCGGTGCCTGCCTGATGGCCGAGCCCGCGCTGGTAGCCGACTGCGTGGCGGCGATGCG
>JBJTVI010000187.1:0-9463 GCA_046081145.1 Rubrivivax sp. | reverse complement strand
TCTCCGGCCACGATGCGCTGGGCCAGCCCCTCGACGATGGCGGTTTTGCCCACGCCGGGCTCGCCGATGAGCACGGGGTTGTTCTTGCTGCGCCGCTGCAGCACCTGGATGGCGCGGCGAATCTCGTCGTCGCGGCCGATGACGGGGTCGAGCTTGCCCTGGCGTGCGCGCTCGGTGAGGTCCAGGGTGTACTTCTTGAGGGCCTCGCGCTGGCCCTCGGCCTCGGCCGAATCCACGCTCGCACCGCCGCGCACGGCGGTGATGGCCGCCTCCAGCGCCTTGCGCGTCAGGCCATGGCCACGCGCCACGCCGCCGAGGTCGGTCTTCGCATCGGCCAGCGCCAGCAGGACCATCTCGCTGGCCACATAGGCGTCGCCACGGCGCGTGGCCTCCTTCTCGGCGGCCTGCAGCAACTGCACCAGGTCACGCGAGCCCTGCGGGCCGCTGCCGCCCTGCACGCTCGGCAGGCCGTTGACGGCCGTCTCCATCGCGGTCTTCAGCGCCGCGGTGTTGGCCCCGGCGCGGTCGAGCAGGGCCTTCGGGCCATCGGCTTGCTGCAGCATCGCCGCGAGCACGTAGGCGGGCTCGACGTAGGGGTTGTCGCGCGCCATGGCGAGCGAGCTGGCCTCGTTGAGGGCCTGCTGGAAGGCAGTGGTGAGCTTGTCGAGTCGCATCGGGAAATCCTCCGAACCTGTCCGGCACGTCGGGGTGCCGGGCCGGTTTTCAAGGCTGATCCCGATCAAGCTTCGTGCAGGATGCCTGCAGCAGGGCCGCGAGTTCGGGCTTGCGCACCTTGCCCAGCGCGGTCTTGGGCAGGCTCTCCAGGAACATCACCCGCTTGGGATGCTTGTAGCGCGCCAGGCGACCTTCCAGGGCGGCGCGCACCTGCGCCTCGTCCACGGCCGCGCCCGGCTCGGCCACGGCTGCCAGCACCACCACCTCGCCCCAATGCGGGTCGGGCAGGCCCACCACGGCAAGCTCGCAAAGGCCCGGCAAGCCGGCCAGCAGGTTCTCGATTTCGGCCGGGTAGATGTTCTCCCCGCCCGAGATGATCATGTCCTTGAGCCGGCCCACCACCTCGTAGCACCCCTGCGCATCGCGTCGACCGAGATCTCCCGAACGGAACCAGCCCTCGCGAAACGCCGGGCTCTCGGGCTCGCGGTGGTAGCCGCGCATCACGTTGTCGCCCGCCACCACGATTTCGCCCACCTCGCCCTCGGCCACCTCGGCGCCCCTGGCGTCGAGCAGGCGCACGCGCACGCCGGGGGCCGGGTACCCCACCTGGCCCACATGCGCTCGCGCCTGGGCCGGCGGCAGGACGATCGAGACGGGGCCGGTTTCGGTGGAGCCGTAGACCTGCGCCACCGGCACACCCCGGGCATGAAAGGCCTCGATCAGCGCAGGCGGCACCACCGAGGAGCCCGTGGCCAGAAAGGCGAGCGAAGAGAGGTCGGTACCGGCCCAGTCCGGATGCTCGATGACGGCGCGCATCGTCGCGGGCACGAGCAGGCTCGTGGTGGGCCGCCAGGCCTGCACGTCGTGGAGCCACGCGCCGGGGTCGAAACGCGGGTGCAGCCGCACGCGCCCGCCCGCGGCCAGCGTGGGCAGCACCTGGATGCACAAGCCTCCGACATGAAACATCGGCAGCACCCCCAGGGCCCGGGTGCCCGGGCCCAGGCCCTGCGTGCGGATCGCGGCCCGCGCGTTCGCAGCCATCGCCTGCACCGTGTGGATCGCGCCCTTGGGCGCGCCGGTGGTGCCCGAGGTGTAGACGAGCATCAGGTCGCCTGGCGCATGTCCGGGGGCCAGGGCCGGCGCCCCGGGCAGGCGCCGGACCGTCTCGCGCACCAGGGTCTCGAAGTGGCCGTCGTGCAGCAGGTGCTGCAAGCCCGCGTGCTCGGCAATGGCCGCAAGCTCCGCCGGCGCCAGACGCCAGTTCAGCGGCACGAAGCGCGCCCCGAGCTTCTCGCAGGCCCGAAGCAGCCCGAGCGTGGCCAGCCCGTTGAGAGCGAGCCAGCCGATGGATTCCCCCGGCCCGGCGCCGATCTGGCGGAGCCGGCCGAGTTGACGTGCGGCCTCGCGCTCGACCTCCTCAGCGCCGATGTCGGCGGGCTCGGCAGCGGAGTCGGGGCCGCCCACGCTTCAGTCCTCCAGCGCCTCGCCCAGCATGCGGTAGCGCCCGCCGTGAAAGAGCAGCGGCGCGTCCCCGCTCTGGTGGGTGCGGCACACCTGGCCGATGAAGAGCATGTGGTCGCCTGCCTCCTGCGCCATGCGCCGCTCGCACTCGAAGCGCGCCACGCAACCGGCCAGCGACGGGGCTCCGCCCAGCCCCGGGCTCCATCCGCCCTGCGCGAACTTGTCCGGTCCGGCCCGCGAGAAATGGCGCGAGAGCCCGACCTGGTCGTGCGCGAGCACGTTGACCGTGAAATGCGAGGCCCCCACGAAGGCCGCCAGGCTCGGGCTCTTGAGCCGCAGCGACCACAGGATGAGCGGCGGGTCCAGCGAGAGCGCGTTGAAGGAGTTGGCCGTCAGGCCCACCAGCCGGCCGTCGGCGTCCAGGCAGGTGACGATCGTCACGCCCGTGGCAAAGCGCCCCAGCGCCTGGCGCAGGTGGTGGGGGTCGGGCCCCGGCTCAAGCCTGTGCATTTCCCGCCTCGATGCCCCAGCGCGCCAGCGCCTCGTCGTCTGCCACGCGGGCATCGACCCACCGCTCGCCCTGGGCCGTGCGCTCCTTCTTCCAGAAGGGTGCCTGGGTCTTGAGGTAGTCCATCAGGAACTCGCAGGCCCGAAAGGCCTCTGCCCTGTGCGCGGAGGTGACGGCCACCATCACGATGTGGTCGGTGGGTGCCAGGCGCCCCACGCGGTGCACGATGCGTGCGCCCAGGATGTCGAAGCGCCGCAGCGCCTCGTCGATCATGGCCTCGAGCGCGGTCTCGGTCATGCCCGGGTAGTGCTCGAGCTCCAGCGCCTGGATGCCCAGCTGCGCCCCATGCCTGTCTCGCACCGTGCCGGTGAAGGTGGCCACGGCGCCCACGCGTGCATCGCCGGCACGCAACGCCTCCACCTCGGCCGAGAGATCGAAGTCCTCGTGGCGGATCGACACCCGTGGGGTGCTCGGCATCAGCTTCATCCGCCCGTCACCGGCGGGAAGAAGGCCACCTCGGCGCCCTCGTCCAGCACCTCGGACTCGGCACACATGCGCTGGTCGCGCGCACAGCGCACCGCGCGGCCCGCGGCCAGCACCTCGGCATGCGCCCCGCCACGGGCCACCAGCTGCGCCCGCAAGGCGGCCACCGTTCCGCCTTCGGGCAGCTCCACCGCCTCCTCGGGTCCCAGCCGCTCGCGAAGCGACGCGAAGTAACGTACCCGCACCTTCATTGCGCGATCATCTCCTGCAGCCAGCGCACCTGCACCGTGTCGCCCCGCGCGATGGCCCGGCCGGGGGGGTTGTCCAGGAGGCCATCGGCCCAGACGGTGGAGGTGAGCACGCCTGAGCTCTGGTTCGGGTAGAGCTCCACCCCGCCCGTGGCGTTCACCCGCACGCGCAGGAACTCGCGCCGGCGGTCGGGCCGGGGCCAGTCGAAGTCCGCCCGCATCGGCACGCAGGGGGCTTCGACCGCGGGCATGCCTTGCAGGGCGCGCAGCACGGGCGCCACGGCCACGAGGAAGGTGACGAAGCTGGAAACGGGGTTGCCGGGCAGGCCGATGAAGAGGGCCTCGTTGGTGCCAGCCGGGCTCGCGGTCGTGAAGTTGTCCGGGGCACCTGCCGGAGGGCCCGCCTGTGCGGCTTGCTCCGCACCGCCCCGGCGCACCGCCCCGAAAGCCAGCGGCTTGCCCGGCTTGATCGCCACCTGCCAGAGGTCGAGCCGGCCTTCGGCCAGCATCGCCGGGCGCAGGTGATCCTCCTCGCCCACCGACACGCCGCCAGAGGTCAGGATGAGATCGTGCGCCACCGCCGCCTGGCGCAACGCGGCGCGCGTGGCCTCAAGGCGGTCGGGTACGATGCCCAGGTCCGTCACCTCGCAGCCGGCGGCCTGCAGCAGGCCGCGCAGCGTGTAGCGGTTGGAGTTGTAGATCGCGCCGGGCTTGAGCGGCTCGCCAGGCATCGCGAGCTCGTCGCCGGTGGAAAACACCGCCACGCGCGGGCGCCGGCGCAGCGTGAGCGTGGCACGGCCCACCGAGGCCGCCAGGCCCAGCGCCTGAGGCGTCAGGCGCGCGCCGGGTGCCAGCACGCAGGCGCCCTGGGCGATGTCCTCGCCACGGCGGCGAATCCACTGGCCCGCCACCGGCACGGTATCCACCCGCACCCTGCCGCCTTCGAGGGCCGTGCACTGCTCCTGCATCACCACCGCATCGGCCCCCGCCGGCACCTGTGCGCCAGTGAAGATGCGAGCGGCCGTTCCGGGCGCCAGCGTGGTGCCCACCATGCCGGCGGGGATGCGCTGCGCCACCGGCAGCACGGTGCCGGCCGCCGGCACGTCGGCCGCCCGCAGGGCATAGCCATCCATCGAGGTGTTGTCCGCGGGCGGCACGTCCAGCGTGGCCTGTACGCCCTGGGCCAGCACACGGTGCAGCGCATCGAAGGTTGCGAGCGTCTCGGTCTCGTGAAGCACGTGGCGCGAGGCCACGGCCAGCAGCCGCTCCAGCGCCTGCTCGAGCGTGAGCATGGGCGGGGGCGGCGGCCTATCCATGGGCGCGGATGTAGTCCTTCACCGCCCGCACGTCCACCGGCATCACCGTGAAGCGCCTCGGGCGCTGCTCCAGGTCGGCCAGCGCGGCGGGCCGCTCGGGCTCACGGCCCAGCGCCTCGCGCAGCGTCTGCGCGAACTTGGCCGGCAGCGCCGTCTCGAGCACGATCATCGGCACGCCAGGCTCGCGCTGCTCGAGCGCCACCTTCAGCCCGTCGGCCGTGTGGGTGTCGACCATCGTGGCGCAGCGCGCCCAGGCCGCGCGGATGGTGGCCAGCCGGTCGGCATGGGTGCTGCGACCCGAGGCAAAGCCGAAGCCTGGCACCCGCGCAAACTCCTCGGGGCGCAGCGTGAAGCCACCCTCCCGCGCCAGCCCCGGGCCGAAGAAGGCCGCGGTGCGCGCCGCATCGCGCCCGAGCAGATCGAAGACGAAGCGCTCGAAGTTGCTCGCCTTGCTGATATCCATCGAGGGGCTCGAGGTCTCGAAGGTCTGCGCGCTGCTGCGCACGCGGTACGCGCCGGTGCGGAAGAACTCGTCGAGCACGTCGTTCTCGTTGGTGGCCACCACCAGCCTGGAGATGGGCAGGCCCATCATCCGGGCCACGTGGCCGGCGCAGACGTTGCCGAAGTTGCCCGAGGGCACGGCGAAGCTCACGCCCTCGTCGTTGCCGCGCGTGGCCTGGAAGTAGCCGGCGAAGTAGTACACCACCTGCGCCAGCAGCCGCGCCCAGTTGATCGAGTTGACGGTGCCGATGCGCCACTGGCGCTTGAACTCGAGATCCGCGCTCACGGCCTTGACGATGTCCTGGCAATCGTCGAACACGCCCTGCACCGAGAGGTTGTGGATGTTGGCATCGGGCAGGCTGAACATCTGGGCCTGCTGGAAGGGGCTCATGCGGCCGTGGGGCGAGAGCATGAACACCTGGATGCCGCGCTTGCCGCGCATGGCGTACTCGGCGGCGCTGCCGGTATCCCCCGAGGTGGCGCCCAGGATGTTGAGGGTCTGGCCGCGCCGCGCGAGCTCGTACTCGAAGAGCGCGCCCAGCAGCTGCATCGCCATGTCCTTGAAGGCGAGCGTCGGCCCGTTGGAAAGCGCCTGCAGCCACAGCCCCGGTGCCAGCGCCTGGAGCGGCTTGAGCGGGACGATCTGCGGCGTGCCGAACACGGCCTAGGTGTAGGTGGCGTGTGCCAGCCGGTGGAGGTCCGCTGGCGGGATGTCGTCGATGTAGAGCGACAGGATCTCGAAGGCGAGCTCCGCATAGCTCAAGGTGCGCCAGCGCGCGAGCGTGGCCGCATCCACCCGTGGGTAGGACTGCGGCAGGTACAGCCCCCCATCGGGCGCCAGCCCCTCCAGCAGGATCTCGCTGAAACCCTTGAGGGTCGGGTCGCCGCGGGTGCTCAGGTACTTCATGGTCGGCCAGCCGGCGCACGGGGCCCCGCCCTCAGGCGAGTGCCTCCTTGCGAAGGCTCACGATGGGTGCGAGCACCGTGGGCAGCGCCTGCATGCGGGCGATGGCCTCGCGCATGCGGCCCTCCACCGCCTCGTGGGTGAGGATGATGACGTCGGTCTGGCTCTCGCCCTCGGCGCTCTCGCGCTGCAGCAGCGCGTCGATGGAGATCGACTGCGCCGCCAGGAGGGCCGTGACCTGCGCCAGCACGCCCGCCTGGTCGGCCACGCGCAGCCGCAGATAAAAGGCCGTCACCACCTCGTCGATGGGCAGGATCGGCGTGGCCGCGAGCTCGCCGGGCTGGAAGGCCAGGTGCGGCACGCGGTGGGCGGGGTCGGCGGTGCCCAGCCGCGCGAGGTCGACGAGATCGGCGATCACGGCGCTCGCCGTGGGCTCCGAGCCCGCCCCCTTGCCGTAGTAGAGCGTGGTGCCCACCGCGTCGCCTTGCACCACCACCGCGTTCATCGCACCCTCCACGCTGGCGATCAGGCGCGAAGCCGGCACCAGAGTGGGGTGCACGCGCAGCTCGATGCCCGATGCGCGCCGGCGGGCGATGCCCAGCAGCTTGATGCGGTAGCCCAGCTGCTCGGCGTAGCCCAGGCGCTGCGCCTCTTTCAGCACCACGTCGAAATCCAGCCCCTTGCTGCGCATCTCCGACAGGATGAAGTTGGTGGTGCCGTTGATGATCCCGGCGATCCACTCGATGCGGTTGGCCGTGAGGCCCTCGCGCAGCGCCTTGATGATCGGGATGCCGCCGGCCACGGCCGCCTCGAAAGCCACCACCACGCCGCGCTCGCGCGCGGCGGCGAAGATCTCGGTGCCGTGCACCGCCAGCAGCGCCTTGTTGGCCGTCACCACGTGCTTGCCTGCGGCGATGGCCTCGAGCACGAGCGTGCGGGCGATGCCGTAGCCGCCAATCAGCTCCACCACCACATCCACCTGCGGGTCGGCGATCACCGCGCGGGCATCGGCCACCACCGGCACGCCCTCGCCCACCAGTGCAAGGGCGCGGGCCACGTCGAGGTCGGCCACGATGCAGATCTCGATGGCACGGCCGGCGCGGCGGCGGATCTCCTCGCGGTTGCGCTGCAGCACGCTGAAGGTGCCGCTGCCGACGGTGCCGATGCCGAGCAGGCCGACCTGTAGGGGTTTCATCACGAGGGTTCCGGGTGAGGCGGGGGATGTTGCAGGGCGGAAGGGCCGGGCCGGCCAGCCGGGCGGCCGCCGCGGCCGGCCGAATCAGGTGGCGTGGCGACGCCGGTAGTGCGCCAGGAAGCGGTCGATGCGACCGATGGCCAGCGTGAGGTCGTCGGAATTGGGCAGGAACACGATGCGGAAGTGATCGGGCTGGCGCCAGTTGAAGCCCGTACCCTGCACGATCAACACCTTCTCCTCGGCCAGCAGCTCGTAGGCGAAGGCCTGGTCATCGGCGATGGGGTAGAGCTTGGGGTCCAGCCGCGGGAACATGTACAGCGCCGCCTTGGGCTTGACCACGCTCACGCCCGGGATCTGCGAGAGCAGTTCGTGGGCGAGGTCACGCTGGCGGCGCAGCCGCCCGCCCGGGGCGACGAGATCCTTGATGCTCTGGTAGCCGCCCAGCGCCGTCTGGATGGCCAGCTGCCCGGGGGTATTGGCGCACAGCCGCATCGAGGCGAGCATGTTCAGCCCCTCGATGTAGTCCTGCGCGTGGCGCTTGTCGCCCGAGACCACCATCCAGCCGGCGCGGTAGCCGCAGGCGCGGTAGTTCTTCGACAGCCCGTTGAAGGTGACGAAGAGCACGTCGTCGGCCAGCGAGGCAATGCTCGTGTGCTGCGCCTCGTCGTAGAGCGTCTTGTCGTAGATCTCGTCGGCAAAGACGATGAGCTGGTGCTGGCGCGCGATCTCCACGATGCCGCGCAGCAGCTCCTCGGGGTACAGCGCGCCGGTGGGATTGTTCGGGTTGATGACGACGATGGCCTTGGTACGCGGGGTCACCTTGGCGCGGATGTCGTCGAGGTCGGGCAGCCAGCCCGCGCCCTCGTCGCACAGGTAGTGCACGGGCGTGCCGCCGGAAAGCGACACCACCGCGGTGTAGAGCGGGTAGTCGGGCGAAGGGATCAGCACCTCGTCGCCGGCGTCGAGCAGCGCATTGAGGCTCATGTTGATGAGCTCGGAGGCGCCGTTGCCGAGATACACGTCATCCACCGTCACGCCGGCGATGCGCTTCTCCTGCGTGTAGTGCATCACCGCCTTGCGCGGGGCGAAGAGCCCCTTGCTGTCGGTGTAGCCGGCCGCCTCGGGCAGGCTGCGGATCATGTCCTGCACGATCTCCTCGGGAGGCTGCAGGCCGAAGGCGGCGATGTTGCCGATGTTGAGCTTGATGATCCGGTGCCCCTCCTCCTCCATCTGCCGCGCCTTGTCGAGCACGGGGCCGCGGATGTCGTAGCCCACGTCGGCGAGCTTGGCGGACTTGGCGATCGGTCTGAAGAGGTTGGACGGCATGGATTCGACGCAGGCTGGACAATGTTGCACTGCGAAACCCTCCATTGGATCACAGGCGCCGCCCATGAAGTTCCAGCCCGACCGCAGCGAAGGTGTCAACCTCGTCACCCGGCAGGAAGGTGGCCGCCTCTGGGTGGGCGCCAGCGCCTGGGCCCGGAGCATCCTCGTGCCTTGGCAGGGCGAGGTGCAGGGCTGGGGCGCCGCGAGCCCGGCCGACCTCGCGCCGGCCCACTTCGAGCAGATCCTGGCGCTGCGCCCTGAACTCGTGGTCTTCGGCAGCGGCGCGCGGATGCGCTTCGTCCCGCCGGCCCTCTATCGCTGCCTCATCGAGGCCCGGGTGGGCGTGGTGACGATGGACACCGCCGCGGCGTGCCGGACCTTCAACGTCCTGGCCGGCGAGGGGCGCTGCGTGGTGGGCGCGCTGCTGGTCGTGCCAGCCGACTTATAATCGTTGGGGTTTGCCAGCGACGGCCCCGCACCCCTGCGCGGTGCCCGGCGCGAGGCAGCTGCATCGGACCCCAGCGCCCATGACCCCTGCCGTCAACAAAGCCCTCCCGGAAATCGAGGCCCTCGCCACCAGCGGGGTCAAGTTCACCCACCAGGCCTTCCTCGGCAAGGTGGTGGTGCTGTACTTCTATCCCAAGGATGCCACGCCCGGCTGCACCACCGAGGCCATGCAGTTCCGCGATCACCACAAGGATTTCGTCAAGGCCGGTGCCGTGGTGTTCGGCGTGTCGCGCGACAACCTCGCCTCGCACGAGCGCTTCAAGGCCAACCTCGAGCTGCCCTTCGAGCTCATCGCCGACACCGAGGAGAAGCTCTGCCACATGTTCGGCGTGGTCAAGA
>JBJTVI010000186.1:0-8585 GCA_046081145.1 Rubrivivax sp. | reverse complement strand
GACCCCCGCAACCCCGCCGTGATCGCGGACAATGTCGGCGACAACGTCGGCGACTGCGCGGGCATGGCCGCCGACCTGTTCGAGACCTACGCCGTGACGCTGATCGCGACCATGGCGCTGGGCGCGCTGATGGTGACCTCCGGCGGTGCGACGGCCGTGGTCTACCCGCTCGTGCTGGGCGGGGTGTCGATCATCGCGTCGATCATCGGCTGCTCGTTCGTCAAGGCCTCCGAAGGCATGAAGAACGTGATGCCGGCCCTGTACAAGGGCCTCATCGTCGCGGGCGTGCTTTCGCTCATCGCCTTCTACTTCGTCACGAAGATGATGATCCCCGAGCCGCTGAAGCTGGCCGGCGGCGGTTCGGCCAGCGCGATGGCGCTGTTCGGCTCCTGCGTGGTCGGCCTCGTGCTGACGGCGGCCATGGTGTGGATCACGGAGTTCTACACCGGCACCCAGTACGGCCCCGTGCAGCACGTGGCGCAGGCCTCGACCACGGGCCACGGCACCAACATCATTGCCGGCCTGGGCGTGAGCATGAAGTCCACGGCCTGGCCGGTGGTCTTCGTGTGCGTGTCGATCTGGGTGGCCTACTCGCTGGCGGGCCTGTACGGCATCGCGATCGCGGCCACCGCCATGCTCAGCATGGCCGGCATCGTCGTGGCCCTGGACGCCTACGGCCCCATCACCGACAACGCCGGCGGCATCGCGGAGATGGCCGAACTCCCCGACAGCGTGCGCGACATCACCGACCCGCTGGACGCGGTGGGCAACACCACCAAGGCCGTGACCAAGGGCTACGCCATCGGCTCGGCGGGCCTGGCCGCACTCGTGCTCTTTGCGGACTACACGCACGCCCTCGAGGCACGCGGCATGGTCCTGAGCTTCGACCTGAGCGACCACAAGGTGATCGTCGGGCTGTTCATCGGCGGCCTGATCCCCTACCTGTTCGGTGCCATGGCGATGGAAGCCGTGGGCCGCGCTGCGGGCTCGGTGGTGGTGGAGGTGCGCAGGCAGTTCCGCGAGATCAAGGGGATCATGGAAGGCACGGCCAAGCCCGAGTACGGCGCGGCGGTCGACATGCTGACCACCGCCGCTATCAAGGAGATGATCGTCCCCTCGCTGCTGCCCGTGGTGGCTCCTGTCCTGGTGGGCCTGCTGCTGGGCCCGGCTGCGCTCGGCGGCCTGCTCATGGGCACCATCATCACCGGCCTGTTCGTGGGCATCAGCATGTGCACGGGCGGCGGTGCCTGGGACAACGCCAAGAAGCTGATCGAGGAGGGCTTCACCGACAAGGACGGCGTGACCCACCGCAAGGGCAGTGATGCGCACAAGTCGGCCGTGACCGGCGACACCGTGGGCGACCCCTACAAGGACACGGCCGGCCCGGCAGTGAACCCGCTCATCAAGATCATCAACATCGTGGCGCTGCTGATCGTGCCCCTGCTGCCCGCCACCGCGGCCCAGAAGCCCGCCGGCCACGGCACGGCCGCCCCGGCCGCCGCCACGGCCCCGGCGCCCGCCATGCCGGCAGTGCCAGCCGCACCGGCAGCGCCCGCCGCACCGGGGGCCGCTTCGGCAGCCCCTGCAGCGGCATCGAAGTAGCCGCGCACCTGCCGCACACGCCCCGCCGGCCATGCGCCGGGCCAAGGGGCTTGCCCAACACAGGGGCCGCATCCGCCAGCGTGCGGCGCCTTCTCGTTGCGGCTCAGCGCTTGAGGATCCGCAGCAGGTTCACGTAGTCGTCGGTGAAGACCGGCAACTCGGGCCGGGGCGTGATGGCCTGGGCGGCCTCGCGCAGCGGTGGTGCCTCGAGCAACGCGCGGCTGCGCGTGACGATGACCTGATCGGTCAGCGACAGCCAGTACTGCGCCCCGCTGTCGTAGGAGGGCGAATCCGAGACGAGGACCGCCTGCAGCCCGAAGGTGTCGGCCAGCCGGCGGATCACCGGCATCGGATCGACGAAGCGGTTGGTGGCCTGGAACACGATCACGCCATCGGGCTTGAGGTGCCTGAGATAGATGGCCATGGCCTCGCGCGTGATCAGGTGCGTGGGGATGGAGTCGCCTGCGAAGGCGTCCATCGCGATCACGTCGTACTGGCGCGGGGCCTCGCGGTCGAGCGCCAGCCGGCCATCGCCCAGCACCACCTCATGCGTGCCGGGCATGCGGCTCAGGAAGCTGAACTCCTGGCGCGCTGCCTGCACCACGGCCGGCGAAATCTCGTAGAAGACCCAGTGGTCGCCCGGCCGGGCATAGGCCGCGAGTGCGCCCGCCCCCAGCCCGATCACGCCCACCTTGCGAGGGGCGTCAGGCAGGCTGGCGAAGGCCCGCCCATAGCCCGAGGTCGGGCCGAAGTAGCTCGAGGCGGTCATCTGCAAATCCGGCCGCAGCAACTGGCCGCCGTGGGCGATGCCGCCATGGAGCATGGTGCGGAAGGCCTCGCCCCCGGTGTCGCTATCGCGCGTGCGCACGACGCCGTAGAAGTCGCGCGCCATGAATCGTACGCCGCTGGCATAGGCGTCGATGCTTTGCCAGCCCAGGGTGCCCACGCCAGCGAGCACGGCGGCTGCCGCCACCCGGTAGGCCACGCGTGCAGCCGGCCGCGCGCCCACACGCAGGGCGAGCCCCAGCGCCGCCGCCACGGCCAGCGCGCCGTAGAACTCGTAGTGACCGTCCAGCAGCAGCGGCGCGGCCACTGCCATCAGCAGCGAGCCCAGTGCGCCGCCCACCGAGATCGCCAGGTAGAACTGGGTGAGGCGGCCCGGCTCGGGCTTGAGGCGGTGGAGTTCGCCGTGGCACACCATGCACAGCACGAACAGGCCTGCGGCGTAGACGGGGGTGACCTGCGCAAGCTCCAGCGAATCGGCCAGCCAGGCCATGAACGGCAGCGCGGCCGCAGCCAGGGGCAGGAACACGCCGCGGTGGTACCAGCGGGGGTGGTCGAAGCTGATGATGAAGGTGAGCAGGTACAGCGCCAGCGGCACGACCCACAGCAGCGGCGCCGACGAAATGTTCTGCGTGAGGTGGCTGCTCACGCCCAGCAGCAGGGCCGAGCCCACCGCCGAGAAGGCGACCCAGCCCAGCCAGCCCGCCCCGGCAGGCGGCGCATCACCGGGCGCGGCCGGCGGCTGCGGCGCCACCGTGGCCACCGGCTCGCCTTCACCGACGGCTCGCAGCGTGCGCCAGGCGAGAGTCCCGCACAGCAGCGCAAAGCCGACGAACAGGCCCGACCAGCCCAGTGCGGTCTCACGGTTGCCCAGTGTGGGCTCGATCAGGAAAGGAAAGCCCAGAAGCGCGAGCAGGGACGCGAAGTTCGAGAGCGCGAACAGCCGGTAGGGCGCGGCCGCACGGAAGCGGCGCGCGTACCAGGCGCCCACTAGCGGCGTGGTGGTGGCCAGCAGGAAGTAAGGCAGACCGATCGTTGCGGCCAGCAGCAGCAGGATCCGGCTGATGGGCTCCTCCTGGCCGGTGGGCCGCCACCATGCGTCCACCAGGATCGGCATGGTGATGCAGGCCAGCACCAGCAGCGCCGTGTGCACCTGGACCTGGCGGCGAAGGCTCAGCCATTGGGTGAGGGCATGCGCATAGGCATAGCCCGCCAGCAGGGCCGTCTGGAAGAACAGCAGGCAGGTGGCCCAGACAGCCGCCGACCCCCCGAACCACGGCAGGATCTGCTTGGCGATGAGCGGCTGGACGAGGAAGATGAGGAAGGCCGAGACGAAGATGACGGCGGCGTGGAGCATGGCGTGGCGGGCAGCTGGCAAAGCGCCGGACTATGGGCCCGCGGGAGAGCACCCGCACGTTCATCAACCATTGGGCGCCAGGGGACGCAAGGCACACCGGGGGGGTACTGCAGCGTCCGCGCAGGGCCGGCCCCACGAGAAACAGGCCGGCTCCTTGCGGAACCGGCCCGTCGAATCGAATGGTCGGGGTGGCGGGATTCGAACTCGCGACCCCTTGCACCCCATGCAAGTGCGCTACCAGGCTGCGCTACACCCCGACTGCAATCCCGGATTATAGCCGCCCCGCGCTGCCGTGCCGGCCGACACGGTGCATTCAGGGTTCCAGCAGCGCGCGGATGCGCTGCAATTCGGCGCGCAGCTCATGCAGCCCGGCCAGGCCCGGATTGGCCCGCTCCGGCGTTGCGCCTGCGGCTGACGCGACGGCGACCGTCTCGAGGCTGCCGCCCGCGCCGACGGCCGGGCCGGGGGCCGTGGCGGCGGGCGCCCCCGCCCGCGCGGGCCGCAGCGCGGCAGCGCGCGGCGAAGCAAGCTCGACCAGGCGGTTACGCGCACCGCTGATCGTGAAACCTTCCTCGTACAGCAGCTCGCGGATGCGCCGGATCAGCAGCACCTCGTGGTGCTGGTAGTAGCGGCGGTTGCAGCGCCGCTTCATCGGCCGCAGTTGCGAGAACTCCTGCTCCCAGTAGCGCAGCACGTAGGGCTTGACCGCGCACAGCTCGCTGACTTCGCCGATCGTGAAGTAGCGCTTGGCGGGAATCGGCGGCAGGCCGGGAAGGTCCATCGTGGGCGGCGATGCGGCAGGGCCTGCGCAATCTACTCGAACTCTTCGGGGGCGGGCGCACCGCCCTGCACCATCGCCTTGAGCTTGTGGCTGGCGTGAAAGGTCACGACCTGGCGCTCCTCGATCGGAATGGCCTCGCCGGTGCGCGGGTTGCGCCCCGGCCGCGGCGCCTTGCGCCGGATCTGGAAGTTGCCGAAGCCCGAGAGCTTGACGTCCTCGCCATGGGCCAGGGTGCCGCCCACGAGGTCGAAGAAAGCCTCGACCATCTCCTTGGACTCGCGCTTGTTCAGGCCCAGGCGATCAAAGAGGAGCTCGGCTAGCTCGGCCTTGGTCTGCGTGGGCGTCTCCAGGGAGGCCAGCAGCGGCCCCGCAGAGGGATCGGGCGAAAGCTCGCTCATGGGGCTCAGCCACGCAGGCGCGCGCCACAGGCCGCAGCAGCCCGTGCCACGGCGGCGCCGACCGCGGCGTCGATGCGCTCGTCGGTCAAGGTGGCCTCCTCGTCGAGCAGCTCCAGCCGGATGGCCAGGCTGCGCTCGCCGGATTCCAGGCCCGACGAGGCGGCGCCCCCGCGGTAGACATCGAAGAGCGTGGCCGCGCGCACGAGCCCCTGCGGATCGGCGCGAAGCGCCTGCACGAGGGCGTCGTGACGAACCGCATCGCCCACCACCAGCGCGACATCGCGCAGGGCAGCCTGCTGACGCGGCAGCGGCGCGAAGGCAGGCAGCGGCCGATCGAGCACGGCATCGAGCTCGAGCTCGAACAGGACCGGCGCCTGAGGCAGCTCCCAGGACTGGCGCCAGCGCGGGTGCAGTTCGCCCAGGTGCCCGAGCACGCGACCCTCGCTCTCGATGCGCGCGCACCGGCCCGGATGCAGGGCGGGGTGCGTGTCGGCCACGAAGCGCAGAACCCGCGGGGCGAGAAGCGACTCGAGGTCGCCCTTGACATCGTGGAAATCAACCGGCCGCTCGGGGTGCCCCCACTGCAAGCCCTCGGCGCTGCCGAAGGCCAGGCCCGCCACGCGCAACGGCTGGGCCACGCCTGCCACCGTGGAGAGCGACTCGGGAACCGACGGGTCGCGCCGGAACACGCGCCCGATCTCGAAGACGCGCACCCGTGGCGCCCGGCGTGCGAGGTTGGTGCGCAGCACGCCCATGAGGCTGCCCATGAGGCTCGAGCGCATCACCGCCAGCGGCGCCGCGATGGGGTTGAGGACGCGGATGGGGTCGGTGTTGCCGGCCAGCTCCGCCTCCAGCCGGGCCTCCACGAAGCTGAAGTTGATGGTCTCGTGGTAGCCCCTTGCGGCCAGCGCATGGCGCACCGCGTGGGCCGGGCGGCGGCGCTCGGGAACGGGACGCGCCGTGACACGGGCCTGGGGCGGCGTGGCGGGCAGCCGGTGCAGGCCCAGCACGCGAACCACCTCCTCGATCAGGTCTTCCTCCAGGGCGAGGTCGAAGCGCCAGCTCGGCGGGGTGACGGTGATCGCGCCCTCCCCTTCGGTGAAGGCCAGCCCCAGCCGACGAAACACCCCTGCGCACTCGGCCTGCGTGAGCGGCATGCCCAGCACCTTGGCCGCACGTGCCACGCGCATCGTCACGCTCGCACGCTCGGGCAGGCCCAGGATCTGATCGTCGACCGGCCCGGGTTCGCCCCCGCAAATCTGCAGGATCAGCGCCGTGATGCGCTCGATGTGGGCCACCGTCAGCGCGGGGTCGACGCCACGCTCGAAGCGGTGGCCCGCGTCGGTGGAGAAATTGAAGCGGCGCGAGCGGCCAGCCACGGCCTGCGGCCACCAGAAGGCAGCCTCGACGTAGACGTTGCGCGTCTCGTCACCCACCGCCGTGGCCTGCCCACCCATGATGCCGGCCAGCGACTCGACCTGCCGCGCATCGGCAATCACGCCCACCGAGGCGTCGAGCTCGATGGTCTGGCCGTTGAGGAGCTCGAGCCGTTCGCCGGGACGGCCCCAGCGCACCTCGAGCCGATCCTCGATCCGGTCGCGGTCGAAGATATGGGTGGGCCGGCCGAGCTCGAACATCACGTAGTTGGAGATGTCCACGAGCGCGGAGATGCTGCGTTGGCCACAGCGCTCCAGGCGCTGAACCATCCACGCCGGCGTGGCCGCGCGCGTGTCGACGCCGCGGATCACCCGGCCCGAGAAGCGCCCGCACAGATCGCTTGCCTGCACGTGCACGGGCAGCCGCTCGGTGTGCACGGCAGCCACCGGATCGCAGGCGGTCGCCTTCAGCGGCACGCCGGTGAGGGCCGACACTTCGCGCGCGATGCCCTGCACGCTCAGCGCGTGGCCGAGGTTGGGCGTGAGCTTTAGGGTGAAGATCGTGTCGTCCAGCGCAAGAGCCTCGCGCAGTGGCGTGCCGGGCACGGCCGAGGCTGCAAGCTCGAGCAGGCCGGCGTGATCGGCGGACAGCCCGAGCTCGCGCGCGGAGCACAGCATGCCGAGGCTCTCCACGCCGCGCAAGCGGCCCACGCCGATGCGAAAGGCCTTGCCGTCCTCGCCAGGGGGCAGCTCGGCCCCGACCATGGCCAGTGGCGCGCGCAGGCCCACACGTGCGTTGGGTGCGCCGCACACGATCTGCAGCGGGCCCTCAGGGGTCATCGCACCGGCATCGACGCGGCATACGCGCAGCCGATCGGCTGAAGGGTGCGGCGCGGCTTCGACGATCTCGGCGACCACCACACCGCTGAAGGGTGGCGCGACCGGCCGGAGCTCCTCGACCTCGAAGCCGGACATGGTCAGGAGCTCGGCGAGCTCGGCGGTGGACAGCGGCGGGTCGCAGAACTCGCGCAACCAGGACTCGGGGAACTGCATTGGCGGGGCGGAAGGTGGAAGAGGCCTTGGCAGGCGGGAATCGCAGGGCGAGGTGCGGCCGGGCGGGCGTCGTCGTCAGGCGCGGGCGTCAGCGGAACTGCCCGAGAAAGCGCAGGTCGCCCTCGAAGAACAGGCGCAGGTCGTTCACGCCGTAGCGCAGCATGGCCAGGCGGTCCGGGCCCATGCCGAAGGCAAAGCCGATGTGGCGCTCCGGGTCGAGCCCGAAGTTGCGCACCACGTTCGGGTGCACCTGCCCCGAGCCGGCCACCTCCAGCCACTTGCCCTTGGAAGGGCCGCTGGAGAACATCATGTCGACTTCGGCGCTCGGCTCGGTGAAGGGAAAGTAGCTGGGACGAAAGCGCGTCTGGATGCCATCGTCCTCGAAGAAGCGGCGCAGGAAATCGGTGAAGACGAACTTGAGATCCTTGAAGGAGATGTGCTCCCCGATCCACAGGCCTTCACATTGGTGGAACATGGGCGAGTGCGTCGCATCGCTGTCGACGCGGAAGGTGCGGCCCGGCGCGATGACGCGGATCTCGGGCATCGGGTCGGCCCCGGCGTGGCGCTCGGCGTGCGCGCGGGCGTAGCGCACCTGCATCGGGCTCGTGTGCGGGCGCAGGTTGAGCCAGCGCCCCTCGCCGTCGCGCATGTCGACGTAGAAGGTGTCCTGCATCGAGCGGGCAGGATGGTTCTCGGGGTTGTTGAGCGCGGTGAAGCTCATCCAGTCGGTCTCGATCTCGGGGCCGTCGGCCACATCGAAGCCCATCGACGAGAAGATGGCCTCGATGCGCTCCATGGCGCGGCTCACCGGATGCAGGCTGCCCACCGGGCGATGGCGGCCAGGCAGCGTCACATCCAGCGCCTCGGCCTGGAGCTGGGCCTGCAGCTCGGCTTCGGCGAGCTCGGAACGACGCGCCTGCAGGGCCTGCTCGATGGCGACCTTGAGCGCGTTGATGGCGGCCCCGCGTGTCTTCTTCTCCTCCAGGCTCAGCGAGGACAGGGCTTTCAGGAGATCCGTGACGCGGCCGGCCTTGCCGAGGAAGCGTGCCTTCGCGTTCTCGAGCTCGGCGCTCTGGTGTGCGGCGGCGAATTCCTCACGGGCCTGGGCCAGCAGGGTGTCGAGGTCGTTCATCGGAGTGGGCAGAGACGAGAGCAGGCGATGAAACGAGAAAGGCCGCCACGGCAGTGACGGCCTCTCGGGTGGTGCAGCAGGGCCGCCGGCGGGCAGCAACCCG
>JBJTVI010000185.1:0-2442 GCA_046081145.1 Rubrivivax sp. | reverse complement strand
GTTCTTCTCCTTGGGCACGAGCTCCTCGTGGACCTTGCCGTCCGGGTCGGTGATCTGCATGCGCACCTTGCCCTTGGTCTCCTTGCCGAAGCTGATGGTGCCGGTGATCTCGGCCAGCGTGCCCTTGTCCTTCGGGCTGCGCGCCTCGAAGAGTTCGGCCACCCGCGGCAGACCGCCGGTGATGTCACGGGTCTTCTGACCTTCCACAGGGATACGGGCCAGCACTTCGCCAGGGCCCACGTCCTGACCATCACGCACCTGGATCAGGGCGCCCACCTGGAAGCCGATCGTCACCGAGTGGTCGGTGCCGGGGATCTTCACCTCCTGGCCGGCGGCGTCGAGCAGCTTGACCTGGGGACGCACGACCTTGGTCGAGCCGCGGCGCTTGGGGTCGATGACCACGAGCGTGGACAGGCCCGTGACCTCGTCGACCTGCTTGGCCACCGTCACGCCTTCCTCGACGTTCTCGAACTTCGCGCGGCCCGCGAACTCGGTGATGATCGGGCGTGTCAGCGGATCCCACTCGGCAAGCTTGGTGCCGGCCTTGATGGCCTGATCGGCCTTGACCTTCAGCGTCGCGCCATAGGGCACCTTGTGGCGCTCGCGCTCGCGGCCGTGGGTGTCCAGGATGATCACCTCGCCAGAGCGGGCGATCACCACGAGCTCGCCCTTGCCGTTGGTGACGTAGCGCATCGTCGAGTTGAAGCCCACCGCGCCGTCGCTCTTGGCGTCGACGCTGGAGGCCACCGCCGCGCGCGAGGCCGCACCACCGATGTGGAAGGTGCGCATCGTGAGCTGCGTGCCGGGCTCGCCGATGGACTGCGCGGCGATCACGCCCACCGCCTCGCCCACGTTGACCAGGCCGCCGCGGCCGAGGTCACGGCCATAGCACCGGGCGCACAGGCCAAAGCGCGTGTCGCAGGTCAGCGGCGTGCGCACCTTGACCTCGTCCACGCCGGCGGCCTCGAGCACATCGAGCGCGTCCTCGTCGATCATCTGGCCGGGCTGCAGGATGGCGTCCTGCGTCTCGGGGTGCAGCACCTCGATGGCCGCCACGCGGCCGAGGATCCGGTCGCGCAGGCTCTCGATCACCTCGCCGCCCTCGACGAGCGCGCGGATGGCGATGCCGTTGTGGGTGCCGCAGTCGTCTTCCGTGACCACGAGGTCCTGCGTCACGTCCACCAGGCGGCGCGTGAGGTAGCCGGAGTTGGCGGTCTTGAGCGCCGTGTCCGCCAGGCCCTTGCGCGCGCCGTGGGTGGAGATGAAGTACTGCAGCACGTTCAGGCCTTCACGGAAGTTCGCCGTGATGGGCGTCTCGATGATCGAGCCGTCGGGCTTGGCCATCAGGCCGCGCATGCCCGCGAGCTGGCGGATCTGCGCCGCCGAGCCGCGCGCGCCGGAGTCGGCCATCATGTAGATGGAGTTGAAGGACTCCTGGTCGACTTCCTTGCCGTGGCGGTCCTGCACCTTCTGCTTGGACAGCTGCGACATCATGACCTTGCCGACCTCGTCGCCGGTCTTGCCCCAGATGTCCACCACCTTGTTGTAGCGCTCGCCGGCCGTCACGAGGCCCGAGACGTACTGCTGCTCGATCTCCTTGACCTCCTTCTCGGCGCGCTCGATCAGGCCGTGCTTCTCGCGCGGCACGAGCATGTCGTCGATGGCAATGGAGATGCCCGCGCGCGTGGCCAGGCGGAAGCCCGACTGCAGCAGCTTGTCGGCAAAGACCACCGTCTCCTTCAAGCCGCACTTGCGGAAGCTCACGTTGATGAGACGCGAGATCTCCTTCTTCTTGAGCGCCTTGTTGATGTTGGCAAAAGGCAGCCCCGGGGGCAGGATCTCGGAGAGCAGCGCGCGCCCGACGGTGGTGTCCACCAGGCTCGTGCGCGGCACGAACTCGCCCGTGGCGGCGTCGCGTACCTGCTCGGTCAGGCGCACCGACACGCGCGCGGTGATCTCCACCACGCCGTTGTCCAGTGCCCGCAGCACCTCGCCCACGTCACCGAAGATCATGCCTTCGCCGCGGCCGTTGGTGCGCTCGCGCGTGGCGTAGTACAGGCCCAGCACCACGTCCTGGCTGGGCACGATGGAGGGCTCGCCCGAGGCCGGGAAGAGCACGTTGTTGGAGGCCAGCATCAGCGTGCGCGCTTCCATCTGCGCCTCGATGGACAGCGGCACGTGCACGGCCATCTGGTCGCCGTCGAAGTCGGCGTTGAAGGCCGAGCACACGAGCGGATGCAGCTGGATCGCCTTGCCCTCGATGAGCACGGGCTCGAAGGCCTGGATGCCCAGGCGGTGCAGCGTCGGGGCGCGGTTGAGCAGCACCGGGTGCTCGCGGATCACCTCCTCGAGTATGTCCCACACCACCGGCGTGCCGCTCTCGACTTCCTTCTTCGCGGCCTTGATGGTGGTGGCGATGCCCATCGCCTCCAGGCGGCTGAA
>JBJTVI010000184.1:0-3533 GCA_046081145.1 Rubrivivax sp. | reverse complement strand
GCAGCGTGAGGTACTGCCCCGGCTCGAAGCGGAAGGCCTCGGCCAGAGCCTCGGGCACATCGAAGGAGACGACCACCGAATCGTCGGTGTCGGGCTGGACCGCGCGCACGCGAAGGGTGTGGAAATGCAATCCGCTCATGGCCAATGTCGCTCAGATGGGCTTGAAGTGTTCGAAGGGCTCACGGCAGGCCAGGCAGCGGTACAGCGCCTTGCAGGCCGTGGAGCCGAAAGCCGAAAGCCGCTCGGTGCGGGGGCTGCTGCAGCGCGGGCACTCCACGGCCGCGGCCGCCGGGCCGAACGGTGCAATGGGCGCGCCCGAGCCCCCCGCCCCGCGCGCAGCACGCGGCACGAGCCGAATGGCCACCGCGCCGTCTTCACGCACCGGCCCCGGCGGGGCGATGCCGTACTCGCGCAGCTTGCGCCGGCCGTCCTGGCTGATCCAGTCGGTGGTCCAGGCCGGGGCGCGCTGCAGGCTCACGCGCACGGGCCCCAGGCCCGCTGCCTCCACGGCCTCGCGCACGCTGTCGGAGATCACCTCGGTGGCCGGGCAGCCCGAGTAGGTGGGCGTGAGCACCACCTCCAGGCCGCCGGGGTTGGCGGTGTCGTCGCGCACCTCGCGCACGATGCCGAGGTCCCGCACCGACAGGGCCGGCACCTCGGGGTCGGGCACGCCGTCGAGCACGCGCCATGCGGCGGCGTGACGGTCCAGCACTTCGGCACCACACATGGTTGCGTCCGCCCCTACCAACGCCCGCCCGGGTAGGCGCGCTGCAGGTGCTGCATCTCGGCCAGGATGAAGCCCATTTGCTCGCTGTGCACGCCGCGGCTGCCGGTGGAGACGAAGGCCGAATCCGCAGGCATCGCGAGCCCGGCAGCCTCCAGCACCGCTCCCACCTCGTCGCGCCACGCTGCGCGCAGCTCGCTGCGCCGCGGGGCCAGACCCTCGGAGGCGGCCCAGTCGTCGCAGGCATCGTCCACGAACATCTCGGCCGTGTAGGGCCAGGCCCGCTCGAGCGCGGCGCGCACGCGCGCGGCGGATTCATCCGTGCCGTCGCCCAGCCGCACCACCCACTGCGCGGCGTGCTCCACGTGGTAGCGCGCTTCCTTGAGCGCCTTGCCCGCGATGGCAGCCAGCTCGGCGTCGGTGGAGCCCTGCAGGCGCTGCCAGTGCAGCTTGAGCCACACCGCCAGCAGCAGGTTGCGCACGACCGTGTCGGCGAAGTCGCCGCCCGGCGCATGCGCGCTGCTGCGGCGCATCGGCTGCTCCACGAGGGTCAGGTTCAGGTAGCCCCGCTCCTCGCGCAGGAAGGCGATCTGGTCTTCGTCCAGCCCCTGGCCGTCGAGCGTGCCCACGTGCGCGAGCAGCGCGCGGGCCTGCCCGAGCACGTCCAGCGAGAGGTTGGTCAGCGCGATGTCTTCTTCCAGGATCGGGCCGTGCCCGCACCACTCGGCCAGGCGCTGGGAGTGGATGAGGCAGGTGTCGGCCAGGCGCAGCACGACTTGCGCGTGCGGGCCGGGCCGCAGGGTGATGGAGGGCGCATTCATGGCTGCCTCACATGTGGTTCACGGCTTCGGGCAGCACGTAGAAGGTGGGGTGGCGGTAGACCTTGTCTTCCATCGGGTCGAAGTACATGTCCTTGTCGCCGGGGTCGGAGGCCGTGATCTGGTTGGAGGGCAGCACCCAGATGCTCGTGCCCTCCTGGCGCCGCGCATACACCTCGCGCGCCAGCTGGATCGCCATGGCCGCGTCGGGTGCGTGCAGGCTGCCGCAGTGCTTGTGCTCCAGGCCTGACCTGGCGCGCACGAAGACTTCCCAGAGCGGCCACTCGGCCGAGACAGCCGCCATGCCCGCGCCCGTGGTGCCCGTGGTTCCCGTGCCCGTACTCGCATTCGTGTTCGTGTTCGTGTTCGTGTTCATGGTCGTGCTCCCGTTCGTGTGTGTGCGGGTGTTGGGCAACGTGCCAGTCAGGCAGCCTGCTGTTGCATCGCCTGGCGCTCGGCCTGCTTGCGCGCATGCGCCAGCGCCGCCTCGCGCACCCATGCGCCGTCGTCCCACGCCTTCACGCGTGCGGCCAGGCGCTCCTGGTTGCAGGGGCCGTCGCCGCCCACCACGCGCCAGAACTCCGACCAGTCGATAGGGCCGAAGTCGTGGTGGCCACGCGCTTCGTTCCACTTCAGCTCGGGGTCAGGCAGCGACACGCCCAGCACCTTGGCCTGCTCGGCCGTGGCGTCGATGAACTTCTGGCGCAGGTCGTCGTTACTGATGCGCTTGATGCCCCAGCGCATGTTCTGCGTGCCGTGCACGCTCTCGGCGTCGGGCGGGCCGAACATCATCAGGCTCGGCCACCACCAGCGGTTGGTGGCGTCCTGCACCATGGCGCGCTGCTCGGGCGTGCCCTCGCGCATCATGGTCAGCAGCGCATCGAAGCCCTGGCGCTGGTGAAAGCTCTCCTCGCGGCAGATCCGCACCATCGCCCGCGCATAGGGCGCATAGGAGCAGCGCGTGAGCGGCACCTGGTTCATGATGGCCGCGCCATCCACGAGCCAGCCGATCACGCCCACGTCGGCCCAGGTGAGCGTGGGGTAGTTGAAGATCGAGCTGTACTTGGCCTTGCCGCTGTGCAGGGCGTCGAGCATCTCGTCGCGGCTCGTGCCCAGCGTCTCGCCGGCCGAGTACAGGTACAGGCCATGCCCGGCCTCGTCCTGGATCTTGGCCAGCAGGATCGTCTTGCGCTTGAGCGTGGGCGCACGCGTCACCCAGTTGCCCTCGGGCAGCATGCCCACGATCTCGGAGTGGGCGTGCTGGCTGATCTGGCGCACGAGCGTCTTGCGGTAGTGCTCGGGCATCCAGTCCTTGGGCTCGACGTAGTCGCCCGCATCGATCTTGGCGTCGAAGCGGCGCATCAGTTCCACGTCCTCCAGGGAGCGGACGTTGCCCTGCTCTTCCTTGGGGGCGAGGTCCATGGCTTGGGTGTACATGGGGGGCTCCTGGGTGGCCTGTGTTCAGGCGGTTGCTTCGGCGTTTACCCAGAGGGGCTTGGCCAGGAATGTTTGGTGATGAGACGGGCGAGGCCGCACCTCACGGCGGCTGGGGTGGGCCAGTGGCGCCCGACGGGGTCGGTCGGCCCTGGGGGCCGACTGCCCTGCGGTGCTCAGGCTTCGGGCCCCGCCGCCCAACTCGCTTCGCTCACCTGCGGTTCGCTGCGCTCGAACAAACGGCGGCGAGTCAGAGCTTGATGCGCGCTGCGCGCGCGGGCCCGAAGCCCTCCGCTCCTCGGCGACCCCCACGTGCGCCACCGTCCCACCCCACCCGCCGCGCGAGCGAAACGGGGCGCCAGCAGGAGGCACGGATCCGGGTTCGCCATGCAGGCGCGAAACGCTCGTGCGCACGGTACCGAGTTCGCCACGCAGGCGCGATGTTTGGGTGCGCAAGGGCCCTCGCGGCAGCGGGGGCCTGGGCGCGGGGCCGTCAAGGGCGGCGAGAAGCGCAGCGTCGGGGTCGGCGCGCGCAGCGCGCATCGTCCTCAAACTCG
>JBJTVI010000183.1:0-7281 GCA_046081145.1 Rubrivivax sp. | reverse complement strand
GCCGCCACATTGGCGTGCTGGTTGGCCATGTGGCCCGACTTGGGCATGGCCGGCGCCGAGAAGGTGGAGTCGCCCAGCACGTGGATGCCCTTGGCGGCGGTGGACTCCATCGTCAGCCAGTCCACGCCCACCCAGCGGTTGTTGACGTTGACGAGGCCAGCCGTGCGCGCGATGTCGCCTGCGCGCTGCGGCGGGATGACGTTGAGCACGTCGGCGCGCACATCCTCGAACTCGAGCTTGGCCACGTTGCCGGCCACCTCCTTGAGCTCGGCGTTGGGCCGGTACTCGAGGATGCCCGTGTAGTGGTCCTTGAAGGCCTTCTCGAAAAGGGCCTTCTTGGACTGCACCTCGGGGTTGGCGTCGAGGACCAGCACCTTGGACCTCGGCTTGGCCACCTTGAGGTAGCTCGCCACCATGCAGGCGCGCTCGTAGGGGCCGGGCGGGCAGCGGTAGGGCACCTTGGGAATCGACATCGCGAAGACGCCCCCGTCGGGCATGGCCTCGAGCTGGCGGCGCAGCGCCAGCGTCTGCAGGCCGGCCTTCCAGCTGTGCGCGATGCGGCCGCTGTCCACGGCAGCCTGCAGGCCACCGACCTCGCCGAACATGAAGTCGATGCCGGGCGAGAGGATGAGACGGTCGTAGGCGAGTTCAGCGCCACTGGCCAGGCGCACCTTGCGCGCGGCGGCGTCCACGGCCGTGACATCGCCCTGCACCACCTTCACGCCCATCGCGCGCAGGCCGTCGTAGCCACGGGTGACATCGGCGATCTGGCGGTGCCCGCCGATGACGAGGTTGCTGATGGGGCAGGAGACGAAAGTGGTGTTGCGCTCCACGAGCGTGACGTCGACGTTGCCGCCCCACATCTTCAGGTAACGCGCGGCCGTGGCGCCGCCGAAGCCGCCCCCGACCACGACCACCCGCCCGATGGAGGGGCCCATGCCCGTGGTGGCGCAGCCCGCAAGCGCGAGGCCACCCAGCGCCGCGCCGGCACCGAGCAGTTGACGACGGGAGAGACCCGGAGGGTTCATGTGGCTCATCATCGGGCCCTCACTTCTTGATGGACTGCGCGGCGAAATGGCCGGCGATCAGGCGGATCTGCTCGTCGGTGTAGCCCTTGGCGATCTGGTGCATGATCGTCGTGCCCGGCAGGGTGCCCGCCTTGTAGGCACTCATCATCAGGATGATCTTCTCTGCGGGCTCGCCGGCCAGACCCTTCATCTCGCCGCGCGCCTGGCCGTTGGTGCCGTGGCAGTTGGCGCAGGTGGCGGCCAGGTTGCGCGCCAGATGCGGGTTGGCGGCGGCAGCGGCAGCTGCCGCGGGTACGGGTGCGGGTGCCGGAGCGGGCGTGGTCTGGGCGTGGGTGCTGCCGGCCCAGGCCAGGCTGGCGGCGACAAGCCACAGCGCCCTCGAGGCGCGGCGTGCAGGGTGCATCGGACGTCTCCTTGCTGAAACGGGGCCGATTGTGGGCCCATACGAGGGACCGCGCCGGTTACCCGCAGGCATCCTCGGGAAATTCACGATCCGGCGCGGCGCTCGCGCGGCACCTGGCGCGGCAGCGGCTTCGACACCCGGCAGGGCGTGCCAGGCGGACGGCTTTGGCGTAATATCACCGCATGCTGATGAAGAAGTGCCGAGCCGGGGCGCGCCCAGCGTCGGGTGGGCCGCTGCGGTGAAGCGGCGCACGCTCCTGGCCGCCGGCGCCGGTGGCGTCGCCCAGCCGGTACGGATGGGGATGGGCGCAGGCGCCGCGGGCCTGGTGTGGCCGGCGGCGGCTGGGGCGGCGCCAGCCCAGCCCGGACAGCTGGTGCGCTGGCCCCAGGTGCAGCTGCTCGACGGGCGGACGTGGTCGGGCGAGCAGGCCCGCGGGCAGTCGATGGTGGTCGTGTTCTGGGCCACCACCTGCCCCTTCTGCCTGCGGCACAACGCGCACATCGAGAAACTGCGCCGCGCGCTGGCCGGCAAGCCCGTGCAGATCCTGACTGCCGCGCGCGACCGCGATCCCGCGGCGGTGCGCAGCTACCTCGAGCGCAACGGCTATGGCTTTGCCGTGACGCTGGACCATGCCCCGCTCGCGCAGGCGCTGTCGGCCCGGCAGGTGATCCCGCTGACGGTGCTGGTGGACCGGCAGGGGCGGCTCAAGCAGGCGATCCCGGGGGAGATGTTCGAGGAAGACGTGATGGAGTGGCGCGAGCTGACATGAACGTCCCGGCAACTACCCCTTCCCGGGATCCGGCCCCTGTCGGGGTTGACGAGTCGGACGTCGTGTTTTCCAGCGCGGCCGAGCTCTTCGGGCTGCTGTCCACGCCCATCCGGCTCAAGATCCTGAGCGCCCTGTGCGCGGGCGAGAAGAACGTCTCGCAGCTGCTGCGCGAGATCGACACCACGCAGCCCAACATGAGCCAGCACCTGTCCACGCTCTACCGGGCCGGCATCCTCGGCCGGCGGCGCGACGCCACGCAGATCTACTACTCGATTGCCGACCCGCGTGCGGCCAACGTGTGCCGCACCGTGTGCACGCAGATTGCGCTGGACATGGCCGAGGAGCCGCAGCGCACGCCGCGCGCGGCCTGAGTGCAAGACCTCAGCGGCGCACTTCTCCGCTGCCCAGCACGATCCACTTCTGCGAGGTCAGGCCCTCCAGACCCACCGGCCCGCGGGCGTGGAGCTTGTCGGTGGAGATGCCGATCTCGGCACCCAGCCCGTACTCGAAGCCGTCGGCAAAGCGCGTGCTCGCGTTGACCATCACGCTGGCCGAATCGACCTCGCGCAGGAAGCGCATGGCGCTCAGGTGGTTCGTGGTGAGGATGGCGTCCGTGTGGTGCGAGCCGTAGTGATTGACGTGGGCGATGGCCTCGTCGAGGCTGGCCAACACCTTCACGCTGATCACCGGGGCCAGATACTCCTCGGCCCAGTCCGCCTCGGTTGCGGCCATCACGTCGGCACCGGGCAGCGTGCGCAGGATCGAACAGGCCGCGGCGTCGCCGCGCATCTGCACGCCTTTGGCCGCAAAGATCGCGCCGATGCGCGGCAGGAAGGCGCCCGCCTGCGCCTCGTGCACGAGCAGCGACTCCGCCGCGTTGCAGGGGCTGTATTTTTGCGTCTTGGCGTTGTCGGTGACGGTGACGGCCAGCTCGAGGTCGACCTCGGCGTCCACGTAGACGTGGCAGTTGCCGTCGAGGTGCTTGATCACCGGCACGCGCGCCTCGGCGCTGATGCGCTCGATCAGGCTCTTGCCGCCGCGCGGGATGATCACGTCCACGTGCTCGGGCATCGCGATGAGGTGGCCCACCGCGCTGCGGTCGGGCGTCTCGACGAGCTGCACCGCCTCGGGCGGTAGCCCCGCCTGCGCCAGGGCCTGCTGCACCAGGCGCCACAGCGCGAGGTTGGAGTGCAGCGCCTCCGAGCCGCCGCGCAGGATGCAGGCGTTGCCGCTCTTGATGGCCAGCGAGGCGGCCTCGATGGTCACGTTGGGGCGGCTCTCGTAGATCATCCCGAAGACGCCGATGGGCACGCGCATGCGGCCCACGCTGATGCCGCTGGGGCGACGCTTGACCTCGCTGATCTCGCCCACGGGGTCGGCCATGGCGGCGAGCTGCTCGCAGCCTTCGGCCACCGTCTCGACGATGCGCGGGGTCAGGCGCAGGCGATCGACCAGCGGGGCAGCCAGTCCGCGCGCCTGGGCTGCCGCGACATCGGTGGCATTGGCCTGCCCAAGCGGTTGCGCAGCCTCGCGCAGCAGCCGCGCCAGCACCCGCAGGGCCTCGTCCTTGGAGGCGCTGCCTGCTGCGGCCATCGCCGTGGCGGCCGCGCGGGCGGCGGCGCCCAGGTGGGCCATGTAGGCGGGGATGTCGGTCGGATTCACCCCGACATTGTCGCGCAGGCGGGGTTCAGCTGCCCCACCGCGCCAGCAGAGCGAGCCACAGCGCGGCGCTGGCCATGAAGCAGCCCGTGGAGACAACGATGGCCGCCTTGGCCTCGGCTTGCAGCACGCGGTAGCGCTGCGCGAAGATGAGCGCATTGCTGCCCACGGGCAGCGCACCCATCATCACCACCACCGCCAGGGCCGTGCCCCGCAGCCCGAACACGCCGGCAGCGACCGCGAGCACCCAGGCCGGCAGCACCAGGAGCTTGCACACGCTGATGGCCGCCGCGCCGTGGATGTGCTCGCGGATGCCGTACTGGGCCAGGTTCAGGCCGATCAGGATGAGGCACACGGGCACGACCGCGGCGCCCAGCGCGGCCAGCGCCTGGTCGAGCGCCGGGTGCAGGCCCCACCCGGTGAGGTTCCAGGCGATGCCCACGAGCACGGGCAGCGTGACGGGATGCAGCACCGAGTTGCGCACGGTGCTGCGCACCGTCTGGGCGAGCGAGCCATGGCGCTCGGCGCGCGAGATGTCGAGCTCGGCCACGACGGTGGCCAGCGTCAGCAGCAGCAGGCCGTGCAGGCTCACCAGGGCGATGTGCAGCGCCAAGCCCTTCTCGCCGAAGAGCGCCGCCGAGATCGGGATGCCCAGCTGCACCGCGTTGCCGTAGGTGGCCGTGATCGTCAGCGTGGCCGCGCCGGCCGGGGCCCGCTCGCCACGCCGCAGCCGGTGCCAGCCGTAGAGGGCCGCCATGTACGCGAGCGCCGGCACGAAGTAGGCCGCCAGCGTGTGCCAGGGCATCTGGGCGAAGTCCTGCCGCACCATCGTGCGAAACAGCAGCGCCGGCACGAAGAGGGTGAAGGCAAGGTCGGAGAGCACCTGCGCGGGCGACAGCGCGGCTGGCGCCTGCGCGCCCGGGGCCTCGACGGGTGCCGCCCGGGCCCCCCGCGGCCGCGGCGGTGCGAGCCAGGCGCGCACGCCGGCCAGCCAGCCCAGCGCCACCGTGGCGAAGATCGCCAGCAGCTTGTAGGCGACCTCTGGCGTCACCGGCGGCCTCCAGGGTGCGCGCATGCTGCCCGCGCACGCGGGCAGCCATCGGTCAGCGCGGCCCGCACGCTCAGCCAGCGCTGCGCCGAGGAGCCTTCTTGGCCGGCACGCGCGCGGCGCGCGGCTCGAACTCGAAGACCACCTTGCCCTCCTTCGGGTCGTAGGCAAGGAAGGCCTTGAAGCTGCGTCGGGTCTTGTTGGACACGAAGTTGGGCAGCAGTGCCGTGCGGCCGGTGGCCAGCAGCCTCGTCATCTCCCCGCGCGCGATGGGTTGCTGCAGGATGATCTTGCCGCTCTTGAAGTCGCAGGTGGCGGTGGGCCCCACGGCGTGCTCGCACACGTAGCTCGTGCCGTGCTCGAACACATGGCCCTTGCACTTGGGGCAGGCGCCCAGCGACTCCTGGCCGGAGAAGTCCACCGGCTCGCCGTCGGCCTGGGCCGCGCGCGCGTCTTCGCCGAAATCGAACTCCAGCTTCCAGTTGCCGATGTCTTCGTCGCGCACGAGCTGCAGCTCGGCCGTGAAGGGCCAGCCCGCCTTGGAGCGAAAGCCCTCCAGCGGCCCGATGCGGCGCTCGCGCAGGAAGGCCTCGGCCTCGGCAATCTCGAAGGCGCGGCCGGCGGGGATCTTCGTGATCGAAAAGCCGCAGCCCTCGGCCTCGCCGCTGGCGCCGGTGCAGGCAAAGCGCCGGTAGTTCTCCTTGACCACGCCGCCGCAGTTCGGGCACGGGGCGGCCAGCGTGGCGTAGTCGCCCGGGATGGTGTCGCGGTCGTACTCCTTGGCCTTGCGCACGATGCGCTCGGCCATCTGCGCGATCTCGGCCATGAAGGCCTCGCGCCCGAGCCGGCCGTGCTCCATCTGGGCGAGCTGGTGCTCCCAGTTGCCGGTGAGCTCGGGCTTGGTGAGGTCCTCCACGCCCAGGCCGCGCAGCAGCGTCATGAGCTGGAAGGCCTTGGCCGTGGGCACGAGGTCGCGGCCCTCGCGCAGCATGTATTTCTCGGCCAGCAGTCCTTCGATGATGGCTGCGCGCGTGGCAGGGGTGCCCAGGCCCTTCTCGGCCATGGCCTCGCGAAACTCGTCGTCCTCCACGAGCTTGCCCGCCCCTTCCATGGCCGACAGCAGCGTGGCTTCGGTGTAGCGCGCCGGCGGCCGGGTGTGCAGGGCCTTGACGTCCAGCGCCTCGGTGCGCACGACCTCGCCCGTGGCCACCGGCACGAGCAGCGCGTCTTCGTCCTGGGCCTCCTTGCCGTAGACGGCCAGCCAGCCCGGCTGCACCAGCACCTTGCCGTTGGTCTGGAACTGGTGCGTGGCGCCAGCAGCCTGCACCGTGCTCACGCGCGTGGTGACGAGGTACTCGGCGCTCGGGTAGAAGACAGCCAGGAATCGCTTGACCACGAGGTCATAGAGCTTGGCCTCGATCTCGGTGAGCGACTTGGGTGCCTCCAGCGTCGGGATGATGGCGAAGTGGTCGGAGACCTTGGTGTTGTCGAAGACGCGGCGCGTGGGCTTGACGTAGCCGTCGGCCAGCGCCTTGGTGGCGTGCATCGACAGGCCCGCCAGCGGGCCGGGCAGCCGCGCGTCGGCCAGCATCTGGAAGGTCTTGCGCACGGTGGCCAGGTAGTCCTCGGGCAGCGCGCGCGAATCGGTGCGGGGATAGGTGAGCACCTTGTGCTTCTCGTACAGCGCCTGAGCCAGCGAGAGCGTGGTCTTGGCCGAGAAGCCGAAGCGCGAGTTGGCCTCGCGCTGCAGCGTGGTGAGGTCGTACAGCAGCGGGCTGGCCTGCGTGCTCGGCTTGGACTCCTCGGTGACGCTGGCGGGCTCGCCCTGGCAGGCCTGGGCGATGGCCTGCGCGTCGGCGGCGTTCCACAGGCGGTCGGCGCGCGCCTCGGCATCGTCGGGGTTCTTCTTCCACTTCGGGTCGAACCACTTGCCCTCGTAGGTGCCGGCCTGCGCATCGAAGGTGGCCCGCACCTCCCAGTAGGGGCGCGCCACGTGGCGGCGGATCTTCTCCTCGCGCTCCACCACGATGGAAAGCGTGGGCGTCTGCACGCGGCCCACGGTGGTGAGGAAGAAGCCGCCGTCGCGCGAGTTGAAGGCCGTCATGGCGCGCGTGCCGTTGATGCCCACGAGCCAGTCGGCCTCGGAGCGGCTGCGCGCGGCGTCGGCCAGGCCGCGCAGCTGCTCGTCGCTGCGCAGCTGCTCGAAGCCCTCGCGGATGGCCTGCGGCGTCATGCTCTGCAGCCACAGCCGGCGCACGGGCTTGCCCAGCGGGCCCTTGGCGGGCGCCGCGTACTGCTCGATCAGGCGGAAGATCAGCTCGCCCTCGCGCCCGGCGTCGCAGGCGTTGATCATCTCGGTGACGTCCTTGCGCTT
>JBJTVI010000182.1:0-5131 GCA_046081145.1 Rubrivivax sp. | reverse complement strand
CTGCACGCCGATGCCCAGGAACGAGATCGAGGACTCCAGCAACAGGATCGAGGGGAAGTTCAAGGTCAGCAGCACGATGAGGGGCGAGGCGATGTTGGGCAGCACGTGCCGCAGCGCGATCCAGCTCGTCGAAGCCCCGAGCGAGCGGCTCGCCTCGATGAAGGGCATCTCACGCACCTGCAGCACCTGCCCGCGCACGATGCGTGCATAGCTCTCCCAGCGTGCCAGGCCCACGAGCAGGATGAGCACCGGGATGTCCGAGCCGAATGCCGCGATGCCCACCAGCACGAGCAGCAGGAAGGGCACCGTGATGAAGACATCTACCACCATCATCACCACACGGTCCACCCAGCCCCCGAGCAGGCCGGCCACGAGCCCCGCGGCGGTGCCCACCACGGCGCTCACCACCAGGCCCAGCAGCGCGATGCCCACGCTCACGCGGATGCCGTGCAGGCAACGCGAGAACAGGTCGCGGCCGAGCTGATCGGTGCCCAGCCAATGCGAGCCGTCGTAGCCTTCCAGGAAAAAGGGCGGCCTGAGCTTCTCGAGGATGCTCGTGGCCACGGGGTCGTGGGGGGCCACCCACGGCGCGAACACCGCCCCGAGCGCCAGCAGCAGGCCCATGACCAGGCACGCACGAATCGTCAGCGGCATGCGTCGCCAGGCCAGGCGGCGCCGCAGCGCATCGGCACCCGAACCCGCATCGCCCGTGGCGGGAGAAGCAGCCGTTGCACTCACGACTCCACCCTCACCCGCGGGTCGGCCACCGCGTACAGCACGTCCACCAGCAGGTTCACGCCCACCACCACGCAGGCATAGGCGATGACACCGAACTGCAGGATCGGGAAGTCGCGCCGCGACACCGAGCCCGTGAGCACCTTGCCCACTCCCGGCCAGGAGAACACCGTCTCGACGATGAGCGAGCCGTTGACGAGCCCGGCCACCTCCAGGCCCAGCACCGTGATGAGCGGCAGCACGGCATTGCGCAGGGCGTGCAGGCCGATGACTCGCGGCTCTCGCAGCCCCTTGGCGCGGGCCGTGCGCACGTAGTCCTGGTTCAGTACGTCGAGCATCGTGCTGCGCATGTAGCGCGCGTTCACCGCCATGAGCGGCAGCGCGAGCGTGATGGCGGGCAGCACATAGTGCGCCGGCGTGCTCGCCCCCGTGCTCGGCAGCCAGTTAAGGTGGTAGCCGAAGACCAGGATGAGAACGATGGCGATGATGAAGTGCGGCACCGCGTAGCCCACGAACGTGAAGCCCATCGCCACGCGCGCACCGGCCCGGCCCCGCCACAGGGCGCTGGCCATGCCCAGCGGCAGGCCGACCACCGTGCCCAGCACCAGCGCCAGGGCACCCAGCTGCAACGTGGGCGCCAGCCGCTCGGCGTACACGGTGGTCACGGGGCGCCGCTCCACGATGCTGACCCCAAACTCGCCGCGCGCGAGGTTGCGCAGGTACAGCGCGAACTGTTCGGGCAGCGGCCGGTCCAGCCCCCACTCGCGCTCGAGCTCGACGATCTGCTCGGGCGTCGCGCCATCTCCGTAGAGCACGTCCACGGGCGAGCCCGTCATGCGGATCGCCACGAAACACGCCGCCAGCACCAGGAACACCGTGAGCACGGCCCGGGCGGTGCGCCACAGGAGAAAGCGGATCATGGGTGCAGTCGTGCCCGATGGCGCGTCGCGCGAAGGCCGGGCGGTGGCGTCGCGGCCGTGTTCAGGGGCACGCGGGCGTCACTTCGGTGTCCCTTCAGCGGCCCTTCACCGCCACCTGGCCGGCCCGGAAGGTGAGCTCGTAGGGCCGCTGGGCTGTCGGGATGCGCCAATCGATGTCCTCGCGCATCGCGTACCCCTCGTAGGGCTGGTAGAGCATGATCCAGCCGCTCTCCGCGTCGGCCATCTCCAGCAGCTTGCGGTAGGCACCCTGGCGCTCCTTCGCATCGGTGGCGAAGCGAGCCTTCTCGTAGGTGGCCTTCCACTCGGGGTTGGAGGGCTTCCACAGCCCGCGCTGCGTCACCCAGGAGCTGGGTGACCAGTGCGTGTCGAACACGCCCATCGGATCGGGGTAGTAGAGCGGGTTGGACCACGGCCGCATGTGCACGTTGGCGTGGTCTCCGGTGCCGAAGAAGGCCTCGCTCTGCTTGAGCTTGACGTTGATGCCCACCTTCTTCCACATGTCGGCCACGGCCTGCGCACCGAGGTCGCCATAGAGGTAGTACTCGGGGAAGAAGACGATCTCGATGGGTTCGCCCTTGTAGCCCGCCTTCCTGAGCAGGGCCTTGGCGGCCTCGGGATCGTGTCGGTAGAAGTTGAGGTCGGGCATGTACATCGGCTCACCGTACTCGGTGAACTGGTGCGCCTTGGGCGCCTTGCCGCGCCCGCCCCACATCGCCTTGACGAGCAGCTCCCGGTCGATGGCCAGGTTCAGCGCCTTGCGCAGGTCCGGGTTGGCCATCTGCGGGTGGCTCATGTTGATCACCCAGATGTGGAAGATCGGCATCGCCGCGCCCACGATCTTGAAGCCGCGCACGCGGCGCACGGCCGCCTCCTGGTCGGGCGGCACGTTGGTGATGAAGTCGACTTCCTTGTTCACGAGCGCGGTGATGCGCGCGGCCACCTCGGGAATGCGCACGTAGGTGATGCGGTCGAAGGGAGGCCGCTCGCCCCAGAAGCGGTCGTGGCGCACCAGCACCGCCTGCTCGTTGGGCTTGAGCACGTCCACCTTGTAGGGCCCCGAGCCCACGGGCTTGAGCGCAGCGGCGTCCAGGCCCACCTTCTCCACATGTTCCTTGGAGGTGATGCCGGCGTTGCGTGCCGACAGCAGGGTTTCCATCAGGGGGTCCGGCCGGTGCGTGTGGATGCGCACCGTGAGCCGGTCGACCACGTCCACCGATTTGAAGTTGTAGAAGAAGCGGCCATTGGAGGCACGAAAGCGCGGGTCCTTGGGCTGGAAGACGCGCTCGAGCGAATACTTCACGTCCTCCGCATCCATCGTGGTGCCGTCGTGCATCACCACGCCGTCGCGCAGCTTGAGTTCCATCGTGGCCGGCGCCACCATCCTCCAGCTCGTCGCCAGCCCCGGCACGAACTTCAGCGGCGCGGCGTGGTTGTCGCGCTCGATGAGCGTATCGAAGATGTTGTGCAGGAACTGCGCCTCGTTGTTGCCCGTGGCCTCGTTCACGTCGAGCGAGCGCACATGGGAGGCCACGCCCACGCGCAGCTCGCGCGACTGGGCCTGGGCAGACAGGGGGGCCAGCGCCGCCGCGCACACGGCAACGCCTGCCGCAGTCAGCTTGACCAGGCGCGTCAAGCTTTGCGACACATGCAGGCGCAGCACGCTGGAATCCACGGTCGGATGGCTCATCGTCTTCTCCTCCTGGGCGGCTCGCGCCCTACCACGGCAACGAATAGGTCTTCGTGTTCGTGAAGCTCTTGCAGGCTTCCTGCACGCCTTCCTTGTAGCCCAGGCCCGAGTCCTTGATGCCACCGAAAGGCGTCACCTCCAGGCGGTAGCCGGGCACCTCCCAGACGTTCACGGAGCCCACGTTGAGCTCCTTGACGAAGCGCATGATGTCGTCCAGGCGGTTCGTGCACACGCCCGAAGACAGGCCGAAGGCGGTGGAGTTCACCTGCCGGATGGCGTCGTCCACGTCCTTGAAGGTCATCACGGGCGAGACGGGGCCGAAGGTCTCTTCGCGCACCACCTCCATCTCGCCGCGTACCTTGTCGATGAGCGTGGGCGAGTACGAGGCGCCGTCGCGCACGTTGCCGTGCAGCAGCCGCGCGCCCTGCGCCACGGCATCGTTCACGCGGCGCTCGAAGAGGCGCGCTGCCTGCTCGTCGATGACGGTGCCCATGTCCACCTTCGGGTCCAGCGGGTCGCCGTAGGTCCAGGCGCGCGTGCGGGCCAGCAGCGCCTCGGTGAAGTCGGTGGCGACCTTCTCGTGCACGAACATGCGCTTGACGGCCGTGCAGCGCTGGCCCGAGTTCTTGTAGGAGCCCCCGGCAGCGAGCTCGGCCGCCTTCTCCACGTCGGCGTCGTCCAGCACGATGATCGGGTCGTTGCCGCCGAGCTCGAGGATCTGGCGCTTGTACACGGCCTTGGAGGCGATGTACTTGCCGATCGGCACGCCGCCCGTGAAGGTGACGATCTCGGCGTGCTCGTTGGTGAGCATCTCGTCGGCGATCACCTTCGGGTCGCCCGTGAGCACGGTGAGCATCGGGCCGGGCAGCCCGGCCTCGTAGAGCACGTCGGCCAGCAGCAGGGCGGAAAGCGGAGTCTTCTCCGTGGGCTTGAGCACCATCCGGTTGTTGGTGGCCACCGAGGGCGCCACCTTGTGGATCACCTGGTTGAGCGGGTGGTTGAAGGGCGTGATGGCCGAGATCACGCCCATGATCGGCTCGCGCATCGTGTACACGCGCCGCTGCTTGCCGTGGTGCGTGAGGTCGCACGAGAAGCACTGGCCGTCGTCCTGCAGCGCGTGCTGGGCGGCAAAGAGCAGAACGTCCGAGGCCCGGCCCACCTCGTAGGTGGTGTCCTTGATGCACAGCCCCGACTCGAGCGTGATGGTGCGCGCGATCTCGGCCTTGCGCGAGGCGATGATGTCGCCGGCCTTCATCAGGATCTTGTAGCGCTCGTGGCGCGTGAGCACGGGCTTGTACTCGCGCGCGATGCGGAAGGCCCGGCGCACGTCTTCCACCGTGGCCTTGGGCACGGTGGCCACCACTTCTCCCGTCCAGGGGTAGCGCACCTCGATGACGCGCTCGGAATGGACGAGATCGCCGGCGATGCGCATGGGCTCGCGGCGGGGGGTGTCGACGACAGGGGCTCGGCTGGACATCGGTGAAGGTCTTTCGAGAGGTGGGGGAAGTCGGTGACGGGCCCTCAGGCCAGGGCCCGGGCAATGCGTGAGCGCACCCACGCGGAGAAGAGTTCGGCCACGATCACGATGGCCACGATGGTGAGGATGATCGCGCTCACCTCGCGCGATTCCACGCGCTGCACGCTCTCGCGCAGGTAGTGGCCCATGCCGCCGGCGCCGAAGAAGCCCACCACAGTGGAGGCGCGAAAGACCACGTCCCAGGTGTAGATGGCAATGCCGGCCCACGCCACGCGCACCTGCGGCAGCACG
>JBJTVI010000181.1:0-9524 GCA_046081145.1 Rubrivivax sp. | reverse complement strand
CGGCCAGCCCCTGCAGCTTGCCCGCGGCCCACTCGAGGCCGATCCCACGGCGCTGTCGCTGGCGCTACGCACGCTGCTGGACTGGCGCGCAGCCCACACCCCGTCGATGATGATCGAGGAGGCCACGGCCGCGCACCGCCGCGCGCGCGCGCTCGTGCTCACCACGGGCGGCAGCCGTATCGAGACCGATCTCGGCTGGCTCGAGATGTCGGTGTTCGGCCTGGCACGCGATGGCGAGCGGGCGAGCTCCTTCAACTACGCCGGCGGCACGGCCGATACGCTGATGGAGGTACCCGAGACCTTCGGCGTCGCACGCATGATGCGCGACCTCACGCGCCAGGTGCATACCCGGCCCCTGGGCGAGCGCTTCGTGGGCGACGTGGTGCTGGCCCCCGGCGCCGTGACCGATCTGCTCGAGTGGCTGGCCGAGCAGCTGGGCGACGGGCCGCTGATCGACGGCAGTTCGCTGTACCGCCATAAGGTGGGCGAGCTGATCGCCTCGCCGCTGCTCACGCTGCAAAGCCGCTACGAGGCACCGGGCTGCTCGCCCGTCACGGCGGACGCCTTCGTGGCCCCGCACGTGCGCCTGCTCGATGCCGGGCGCCTGACGCAGCTCACCCCGAGCCTGTACGGCAGCCGCAAGGTAGGCGTGCCGCACACGCCGCTGGGCGAGGGCTGGGAACTGCTGCCGGGCCGCACGCCGCTGGCCGAGCTCATCGCCTCCGTGCCACGCGGCGCGATCGTGGACCGGCTCTCGATGGGCAGCCCGGCGCCGAACGGTGACTTCTCGGGCGTGATCAAGAACAGCTTCCTGATCGAAGGTGGGCGCGTGGGCGATGCCCTGGCCGAGACCATGATCAGCGGCAACGTGGCGCGCATGCTGCTGGACGTGGCGGCCGTGAGCGCCGAGCGCATCGACAGCGGCTCGCAGGCGCTGCCGTGGGTGCGCATCACGGGGCTGAATTTCAGCTGATCGCAGGCGACCGGCAACCGCAGCGGCGCGAGGGCGATGAGTTCGGTGCAGGCCTCCTGGGCGGCCGACGCCGTGCTCGTGATGCACGCCTTGTTCATCGCCTGGGTGGTGCTTGGCTGGCTGGCGGTGTGGCGCAGGCCCTGGCTCGCCTGGCTGCACCTGCCGTGCGCGGCCTGGGGCGTGGCCATCGAGTGGAGCGGTGGCATCTGCCCGCTCACGCCGCTGGAGTGGCGGCTGCGCGAGCTGGCGGGCCAGGTTCCGGGGCAGGGCGGTTTCATTGATCACTACCTCACGGCTGCGATCTACCCCGAGGGGTTGACCCGCGAATGGCAGTGGGTGCTGGGGGGCGGGGTGTTGCTGGTCAACGTCGTGGGCTACGCCACGATCGCAGCGAGGGCGTCGCGGCAGCGCGCATCCCGCCTTTGAGCGCATCAACCCGAGTTCGACCGACCTTGCTGCGCGCGGCACACTGCAGGTTCGCGCCGGCCGAGGAGATCAGGCAGGAGGAGAGCTCGTCATGAAGATTGCGGATGTGCAAGTCCACGTGCTGCAGAGCCCGCTGGCCCAGCCCTTTGCCTTCTCCCAGGGCTGGGTGCACCGGCGCTCGGCCACGCTGGTGGAGGTGGTGACCGATGAGGGTCTCGTCGGATGGGGCGAGGCCTTTGCGCAGGGCCTGGAGCCGCCGCAGATCGCCGCCAGTGCCATCGAGCATGCGCTTCGGCCGCTGGTGCTGGGGGCGGACCCCCTGGACATCGAGGTGCTGTGGCACCGGATGTACCACCACACGCGCGACTACGGCCGCAAGGGGTCGGTCGTGGCCGCCATCAGTGCCGTGGACATGGCCCTGTGGGACCTGGCCGGGCACCACTACGGACAGCCCGTGCACCGCCTGCTGGGGGGCGCCTTCCGCACCCGCATCCAGCCTTACGCGACGGGCTTCTACCGCATCCATGGCCAGGGCGAACGCGACCGCCTGGTGGAAGAGGCGCACGGGCACCTGGAGGCAGGCTTTCGGCTCATGAAGGTCAAGCTCGGCTACGGCGTGGCCGACGACATCGAAGTCATCCAGGCGATCGCCGCCGCAATGCAGGGGCGCGGGGTGACGCTGATGGTGGACACCAACCACGGCTACGGCCGGGCCGAGGCGCTGCGCCTGGGCCGGGTACTCGACGAGCTTGACCTGCGTTGGTACGAGGAACCGGTGGCCCCCGAGGACATCGACGGCTACTGCGAGCTGCGTGCCAAGCTGCGCACGCCCATCGCCGGCGGCGAGAACGAGCACACGCTCTATGGCTTTCGAGAGCTGCTCGGGAGGCGCGCGGTGGATATCGTTCAGCCCGATCTCGGCTCGTGCGGCGGCCTCACCGCGGCGCGCCACATCACGGCCCTGGCACAGGCGCATGGCATCGAGGTCAATCCGCACGTGTGGGGCTCGGCCGTCGCGCAGGCCGCCTCTCTGCAACTCATTGCCGCCCTGCCCGTGGCGCATCACTCGATCTTCGCGCGTGACCCGGTGCTGGAGTACGACCGGTCCTCGCATCCCTTCCGCCGTGATCTCGTGACGCGGCCGATGGAGATGCAGCAGGGGTTCGTGCCGGCGCCTGACGGCCCGGGCCTGGGCATCGAGGTGCGGCGCGACACGCTGGAGCGCTACCGGGTGAACTGAGCCGGGCGTGGCGCCCGTGACGAGAGGCTCGAGCAGGAGGACTTCGAATGACACACAAGTTGGCCATCATCGGCCTGGGCATCATGGGCCGGCGCATGCTCGAAAACGTGCGCCTGCACCCGGCCTTCGAGATCAGCGGCCTGTGGGATCCTTCCGAGGCCGCGGTGGCGCGCACGCGGGAGATGTGGTCGCAGGCGCCTGTGGCCGAGAGCGCGCAGGCGGCGATGCGGGGGGCGGACGCGGTGTACCTCGCGTGCCCGCCCGGCCCGCGCAAGGCCTATGCGCTGGCTGCGGCGCAAGCCGGGCAGGGCGTCTTCATGGAAAAGCCCCTGGGCACCGACAACGCAGCCAGCCGCGACCTCGTCGAGCGGCTGCGCGGGGCGCGCTTGCCGGGCGTGGTGAACTTCACCCAGGCGTCCTCGCGTGGCTTCGAGGAGCTTCGCCGGGCCATCGATGCCGGAGAGACCGGAGCGCTCCTGGGCATCGACATCGTGGTGCAGTACCCGGCCTGGCCACGCGCCTGGCAGGTGGAGGCCGACTGGCTGCGCTTTCGCGACGAGGGCGGCTACACGCGCGAGGTGATCTCGCACTTCCTGTTCCTGGCGGGGCGTTTTCTCGGGCCGCTGAAGCTGCGCTTCGCGGCGCCGCGCTACCCGGCGGGGCCCGAAGGGTCGGCGCTGTGCGAGCTGGACCTGATCGCGCGCCTGGAGACAGCCGACGGCCGGCCCGTGACCATCCTCGCCACGACGGGAGGCAAGCAGCCCGATCGCCAGGAAGTCACCGTACGCGGCACGCGCCTGAACCACCAGTTCCGCGAGTTCAACCAGCTGTGGCGCTCCGACGGCGGGCCCTGGGTGGAGGCGGTGCAATGGGGTGCCGAGGAGGACCCGCGGCGCAGCGCGCTGCAACGCCAGCTCACGCAGGCCGACCTGTGGCTGCAGGGCCGCCCGCACCTGCTGCCCACGGCCGAAGAGGCGCTGGCGGTGCAGGAGCTGGTGGAGGCGATGCTGGCCGCGCCGGGCTGAGCGCGGCGAGCCCCGCGCCGCGCCTCTTCAGGGCGCGGGCGGGCGGAACTCCCAGCGCAGGGCAGCCGCCTGGCGGCGCTGGAAGCCCTTCCAGAAGGTGTGATCGGCCTTGGGCGCGCCGTTGGATTCGGTGGACCACCTGCCGTCGCGCGCGTGCTCCACCAGGTTCAGGTAGGCATCCATCGCCGGGTCGTTGCGCAGGTGCTTGCCGAGGAAGGCGGTGGCGAAGTGCTGCGTGATGTTGTTCATGCGCACGCTGTCCCAGACGGGGTCCAGGTAGTGCATGGCCGCCGGCGTGGGCATGTGCGGCACGCGCGCCCAGGTCTCGGCCGGCGCGGGCATGGGGGCGCCTGCGTTGTGGTTGGCGTTCTCGAAGGTGAGCAGCCAGCGCTGGGCGTTGACGCTCGCCTCGAAGAGGTTGCGCACGCCCGGCGAGTAGCCCGAGACGTCGTCGACGCTGCCGGCGATGTAGAGGATGGGCGTGCGGATGCCCGCCAGGCCGGTGGCATCCCAGAATCCGGCGTTCCAGCCCCAGGGTGCGATGGCGATGGCCGCCTTGATCCGGGGGTCGCGGGTGGCGAGGTACTCCGGCGTGCCGGCCTGGCGGCGCGCCAGCACGCCGTTGGGCGGCGCCATGGGCAGCCGGGTGGAGGCGGCCGTGAAGCCGCCGCCCACGGTGTTGACCACGCCGTAGCCGCCCATCGAGTAGCCGATGAGGGCGGTCGTGTCGGCCTTCACCATCCCCTTGAGGGCGCCGGCCGCTGCGTCCGAAGGCTCACCGGTGTTCAGGCGCGCCATCGCGTCGAGCACGAAGAGCTGGTCGAGCGGGCGGTTCAGCAGCGTGCTGGCGAAGGTGGCCTGGTCGCCGTAGGTGCTGTCCGTGTGGTCGATGGAGGCCACGACGTAGCCCTTGCTCGCCAGGTTCTCCGCCAGCGGGCTCAGCAGGTAGCGGTTGCCGGGGTAGCAGTGCGAGATGATCACGAGCGGGTAGGGCCCGGCCGAGGTGGCCGGCGCAGCATCCCGCAAGGCCTTGCCGCGGATGATCACGCTGAGCCGGGGGTCGCGCGTGAGGGTGCGGTACTGGCCCGGCTCCAGGCCATCTGCGGAGCGGGCCGGCTGGGGCGGATGGGGCAGGGAGGGGTACCAGACCTCCACCGTCAGGGGCCGGTCGTAAAGCGGCACGGGCTGGCCTGGCTGGGCCTTCACGACATCCATCTGCCCCGGGTTCACCAGGCGCAGCGTGCGCACCCCGATGGGTGAGGCGCCGTAGGCGGCGAGTTCGGGGGCATCGGGGCGCACGGCGTCGATGCGGTTCTCGGTGGCGCCTGCCACGGCGCACAGGGCCAGGCCGGCCAGGCCGCAAGGCAGGCGCAATCGCTTCAGGAGCTCTCTCATGATCTGCCCCTTCCAGGGATAGGTGTCGAACCGGCGAGCCTACGCCACCCGCACGGCCACATCGGGATGCAGGGCGGCCAGGCCGGCGTCGAAGGTGGCCAGCCGCCCGCCGTGGTGCCGTGCAAGCGCGGCGAGGTAGGCATCCGTCACCTGCCGGTGGCCCTGGAGGCCGCGCAGGTTGACGGCCTCGAAGCCCACGGCGTCGGGCCAGAAGCGGTGGCGCGGGTGGGCGGTGAGCGCCTGCAGCAGGGCCATGGCCGCACCGATGTGCGCAGCCGCGCCCAGGCGCAGTTGCATGCGCAGCAGCGTGCCCTGCGTGATGGGGCAGGTGGCAAAGGGGCAGGATTGCGACGCAAACCACTGGCTGGCTGCGGCGTGGTGCACGTGGGCTTCGTCGGTGAGGGCCACGAGGACGTTGCCGTCCAGGAGGTGGGTGGGGTCGCCGCGGGAGCGGCCGCCTGCCGGCGGGCGTGCGCCCGGCTGCTTCACGCGTCGTCCTCGAGCTCGGCGATGTCCTGCGGCGTGACCAGGCGCCGGCTGCGTGACACGGGCAGCCCGGTGGCCGCATGGGTGCGGGGCACCATGGAGCCGGCTGGCGTGGCTTCGGCCGCCACGGGCGGCGCGGCCAGCCCGCGCTCCATCAGTTCTGCCACCGTCTCGCTGAAGGTGCGCCCGGTGTGGCGCGCCAGGCTCACCGCGATGCGGTGCAGGGGCTCGGGCAGGTCGACCGTGGTGCGCATCCGGTCATTGTAGTGCGTCCGCATGTGTGCATCAACGCATCAGGACAGTCATCCAGGCACTCACCCAGGCGCCCAGGCCGATGGGATCCGGCCCGGCCCGGTCAAGGAAGGCCCCTCAGGTGATGGGTGCCGGATTGAAGAGCACCAGCGCGTTTTCCAGCCCGGCCTGCTCGGCGCAGGTGCGCCGGCCGCTGGCAGTCTCCAGCAGCAGCTGGAAGAGCGCCTCGCCCATCTCCTGCACGCTGGCCTGGCCGCTGGCGATGCGGCCGGCGTCGAGGTCCATCAGGTCGTGCCAGCGGCGCGCGAGCTCGCTGCGTGTGGCCACCTTCACCACGGGGCAGGCGGCCAGGCCGTAGGGCGTGCTGCGGCCGGTGGTGAAGACGTGCAGGTTCATGCCGGCGGCCAGCTGCAGCGTGCCGCAGATGAAGTCGCTCGCTGGCGTGGCGGCGTAGAGCAGCCCGCGCTGGGTGGCGCGCTCGCCCGGGGGCACCACGCCCGCGATCGGGGCGCTGCCGGACTTCACGATCGAGCCCATCGCCTTCTCGACGATGTTGGACAGGCCTCCGGCCTTGTTGCCGGGGGTGGTGTTGGCGCTGCGGTCCACCCCGCCGCGCTGCAGGTAGGCGTCGTACCAGGCCATCTCGCGCACGATGGCCTGCGCCACCTCGGGCGTGGCGGCGCGCGCGGTGAGCTGCGCCACGCCATCGCGCACCTCGGTGGTCTCGGAGAACATCACGGTGGCGCCGGCGCGCACGAGCAGGTCGGCGCAGGCGCCCACGGCCGGGTTGGCGGTGAGGCCGGAGAAGGCGTCGCTGCCCCCGCACTGCACGCCCACCACGAGTTCGCTGGCCGGCACCGTCTCGCGCCGGCGGGCGTTCAGCCGCTCCAGGTGCACCCGGGCGCGCTCGACGATGCTGTGCACCATCGACTCGAAGCCGACGTGCTGCGCATCCTGCAGGCACACCACGTCGGGGGCCTCCTCGCCGGCTGCCAGCGGGATGCTGCCAGGGGGCAGCAGCCGCTCGGGCTGCAGCTTCTCGCAGCCCAGGCTCACCACCAGCACCTCGCCGCCGAAGTTGGGGTTGCGGGCGATGTTGCGCAGCGTGCGGATCGGGATCTCGGCACCCGGCGCCTCGATGGCCACGCCGCAGCCGTAGCCGTGTTCGAGGGCCACCACGCCGCCCACGTTCGGAAAGAGCGGCAGCAAGTCGCGCCGGATCCGCGCAGCCGCCACCTCCACCACGCCCGCCACGCACTGCACGGTCTGCGTGATGGCCAGCAGGTTGCGCGTGCCCACGCTGCCATCGGCGTTGCGGTAGCCCTCGAAGGTGTGGCCTGTCAGGGTCGGCCACTCGGGCGCCTGGGCGGTGGCCATCGGCAGCTCGGTGAGCGTGGGTGCATCGGGCATCTCGAGCAACCGCTCGTGTACCCAGCTGCCCGCGGCGATGGCCTGGCGCGCCCGGCCGATCACCACGCCGTAGCGCAGAACGGGCTCGCCCGCGGCGATATCGGTCAGCGCCACCTTGTGCGCCTGCGGCACGGGCTGGCGCAGCACAGCCCGCCCGGCAGCGCCGTGCCCGCGGGCAGGCCGCCCTCGTTGCCGACGATGGCCACGTTGTCGGCCGGATGCATGCGCACCGTCACCGGGGCAGTGCCGGCGGTGGCGCCCGGGCCAGGGGTCGGTTCGCTCATGGTGCGGCGGCCTCAACGCACCAGGCAGGGCCGCTTCGGGTCGAAGCGCCAGCCCGGGATCAGGTGCTGCATGGCCAGTGCATCGTCGCGGGCGCCCAAGCCATGTTGCTGGTACAGGGCATGCGCCTTCTCCACCTCGGCCATGTCGAGCTCGATGCCCAGGCCCGGCGCCTTCGGCACCGTCACGCAGCCGTCCACGACCTGCAGCGGCTCGCGCGTCAGGCGCTGGCCGTCCTGCCAGATCCAGTGCGTGTCGATGGCCGTGACGCGGCCCGGCGCGGCCGCCGCCACGTGCGTGAACATGGCCAGCGACACGTCGAAGTGGTTGTTCGAATGCGAACCCCAGGTGAGGTTCCAGTCGCGGCACGTTTGCGCCACCCGCACCGAGCCCGAGAGCGTCCAGAAGTGCGGGTCGGCCAGCGGGATGTCCACCGCCTGCAGGGCCAGGGCGTGCACGAGCTGGCGCCAGTCGGTGGCCACCATGTTGGTGGCCATGGGCAGCCCCGTGGCGCGGCGGAACTCGGCCATCACCTCGCGGCCGGAGAAGCCCTCCTCGGCCCCACAGGGATCCTCCGCGTAGGCGAGCACGCCGTGCAGGTCGCGCAGCAGGCGCACCGCATCACGCAGCAGCCAGCCGCCGTTGGGGTCGAGCGTGATGCGCGCCTCGGGAAAGCGTTCATGCAAAGCACGGATGACCTGCACCTCTTCCTCGCCGCGCAGCACGCCGCCCTTGAGCTTGAAGTCGGCAAAGCCGTAGCGCGCCTGCGCCGCCTCGGCCTGGCGCACGATCGCCTCGGGCGTGAGCGCCTCGTGGTGGCGCACGCGCAGCCAGCCGTCGGCGCTGTCGGGCTCCTGCGCGGGGTCCACGTAGGGCAGCGGCGTTTGCTGGCGGTCGCCCACGAAGAAGAGGTAGCCCAGCATGCGCACACGCTCGCGCTGCTGGCCCTCGCCCAGTAGGGCGGCCACCGGCACGCCCAGGTGCTGGCCCTGCAGGTCCAGCAGCGCCGACTCGACGGCCGCCAGGGCGTGGATCGTCGTGCGCAGGTCGAAGGTCTGCTGGCCGCGGCCGCCTGCATCCCGGTCCGCGAAGCGGGTGCGGATGTCGGTGAGGATCGCCTGCAGCTCGCCCAGGGTGCGGCCCTCCACCAGGGGGCGCGCATCCTCGAGCGTGCGGCGAATCGACTCGCCGCCTGGCACCTCGCCCACCCCGGTGCGGCCCGCGCTGTCGGTGGCGATCAGCAGGTTGCGCGTGAAGAAGGGCGCGTGCGCACCCGAGAGGTTGAGCAGCATGCCGTCACGCCCGGCCACGGGGACGACGCGCAGGTGGGCGATGCGGGGAGGGGAGGACAGCGACATACTGGAAGAGCCCGGCAGAGCTTCAGGATCGTAGCGTGTGCGGCCCCAAGGCCGCTGGCGCGAGCGCCTGCCAGGACAGCCTCGCGTGCCAGGCTAGCCACGCCGCGGCCAGCGCGGGCACGACCACGTACGCGGGGCCCGCCTCGGGCCAGGCATGGCGCGCATGCATCGCCAGCATCAGCGGTGCGAGCCACAGCCCCGCCCGGCCCAGCCGCGTGCCCAGCGTGGCGCCCCCCGCGGCCAGGAACACGGCCGAGGCCACGAAGACGAGCGTGAAGAGCGTCTCCAGGATCGGCGCGGCTGCACCCGCTGTCCACAGGCCCAGGCGGTAGGGCAGCCAGGCCAGGCAGCCCAGCGCCAGGAGCGCGGCCACGGTGCGGGCACGCACCGGGGCACCGCCATCACCCTCGGGCTGTGCCGAGGGCCGAATGAAGGGCAGGAAGACGAGGCAGGCCAGCCCGAAGACGGCATCGATCGCCAGCGTGGCCGGGTAGCCCAGCGCCTCCACCGCGATGCCCTGCCAGGTGGCAGAGTAGGAGATGGCGAGATTCATCATCGCCATGTAGGCCGTGAACTGCGTGGCGGCCACCTTCGGGTTCGTCACGTCCATGAAGATCGCCGAGCGTGTCCCGTACATCAGGCCCTGCGCCACGGCGTAGCACAGCGTGGCCACCCAC
>JBJTVI010000180.1:0-3580 GCA_046081145.1 Rubrivivax sp. | reverse complement strand
CGCACCACTGCGCGGTGGTCGCGCAGGCTGGGTGCTGCCGCCTCGGCGAGCATCCAGGGGCTGATGGCGCGGAAGTAGTCCAGGTCGTTGCCGCACACCTCGCGCAGCAGCTGCTCGCGCAGGCGGGGGTTGCGCTGCGCGCGCGGGCCGCGCAGGTCCAGGTCGAAGGGGCCACCCGCGAGGATGGAGATGCCCGCGAAGAGCTGTGGGTACTTGAAGCCCAGCCGCGCCGCACCGTAGCCGCCCATGCTGAAGCCTTCGATGATGCGACCCTCGCGCGCAGCGATCGTGCGAAAGCTGCGCTCCACATGGGGGATGACCTCGCGGATGAAGACCGTCTCCACGGGCGATGCCCCATCCTTGGAGTCGGCCCACAGCCGCCTGGGCAGGCCGTTGACGAAGACCACGATCATCGGCGGCACACGGCCAGTTTCGATCGCCTCGTCGAAGAGCCGCGCCAGCGGGCGCACGGCGGCCACGCCGCCTTCGGTGGCGTGCAGCCAGTACAGCACCGGCAGGCGCTCGGGGGCCTGTTCGTGCGCGGCGGGCACATAGGCGTGGTAGCTCACCAGGGTGCCGACGGTGGCGCTTTGGAAGGTCCGGTAGGCGACGCGAGGCGCGTTCACCTGGGCGGTCACCCAGGGCAGGGTCGGGTCGGGTGTGCCTGCGATCGTCTGGGCAGCACCCAGCGCCGGCAGCGCCGAGAGCGCGAATCCGACGAAGACACGCCGCCTGGAGACTTCGCCCTCCACCTATGCCCCAGGCTGGCTGATGCGCACCCGGTTGCCGTCAGGGTCGAGCACGCTCAGTTCGCGGTCGCCCCAGGGCATCGTGCGGGCGCTGACCTGCAAGGCCGATTCGGCTGACGCGATGTCGCGCGTGACGAGAAACACGCTGCCCTGCGGCGAACAGTCGCCGGCGTGCTCGGTGAGAAAGAGCGTGGCCCCTTCGGCGGTGCTCACCGAGATGAACCAGGGCAGCCCGGGCTCGTGCTGGTGGCGCCAGTCTTCCGCAAAACCCAGCTTGGCGTACCAGGCCGCAGCGGCTGGCGCGTCGCTCACGCGCAGCGTCGGGATCGCCTCATGCGCGAAGCTCATGGTGCTGGCGGCCGGTACGGGCAGCCCAGGCCCGCTTTCGGGTCACACGACATATCAGGCTCTCCATGTCGAGCAGCGAAGGAACTTCCCTGATGGGGGCGGCTGCACAACGCTGACGCAGCGCCATTCTCGCTGCTGAAGGAGCCCTCTTTCAACGCCGGGGGCACCGCTCAGCTCTCGCCTGTTGGCTCGGCGCCCACGAAGCGGAACCTGGGCATGCGCCGGCCCTCGTGCACGATCTCCTCCAGGAACATCGCGAACGGCCGCACCCAATGGCCCGATCCACTGGCCAGCGGCCGGTACAGCACCATCGGCTCGAGCGACTCGCTGTGCCGCACCACCCCGAGCACCTCGTACTGGCCGCCCTTGTAGTGGTGGTAGCGCCCTGGCTGGATGGAGGGCAGGCTCGGGAGGTCGTCGCTGGGCAACATGTGTCTCGTCGGCTCTCAGCAGGGGGGCTGGCGCGGTGAGCGCAGCCGGGCCGTCGACTGCGCCGTGGAGGCATTGAGCCCAATGCTGCAGCCGAACGGGTCGATCAGCATGGCCGCCCCGGCACCCAAGCTCGTCACACCTGGGCCCCGATGCAGCCTCGCACCCCGATCGACGAGGAAGGCGCAGGCTGATTGCAGCTCGTCCACTTCCCAGTAGACGGTCGTCCCGCCTACCCCACCCGGGCACTTGGCGTCGGCCGGGTGAAAGCCGATCAGCACCCCCGGCGCGCGCACGAAGGCGTACAGGGGGTTCTCCCACTCCACTTCCGAGCCGAAGAGCTGCGCGTACCAGCGCGCCGCTGCCGCGACATCGTGCACGAAGAGCACGACGGACTCGATGTGCCTGAGCACGGCAGCCGGCCGCTCAGGTTCGGGGTGAGGGCCCATCGCCCGGCGCGGCGGGTGGCGCGGGCCATGTGGCCGGCAGGAAGGCCTGCTGCGCAGGCGAGCCCGGGATCGAGCCCAGCTTCGACACCCACGAGAGCGCGGAGTGCTGCCAGATCTGCACCGCAGGCTCGAGCTGTGCGCGCTGGCTCACGCAGCCGAGCCGGATGATGACGGAGGTGGGGTTCTCGGGTGCGGTGGCCCACAAGGGCGTGCCGCACTCGGGGCAGAAGACCTGCGCGCGGCGGTTGCCGCTTTGCGCGACCTTGATGTAGTGCTTCGTCGTGCCCTTGACCGCCAGGCTCTCGTAGGGGGCCGCTACCACGGCGCGAAACGGTGCGCCTGAGAGCACCTGGCAATCCGTGCAGTGGCAGACCATCACGCGGCCGGGATCGACTTCAGCGGTGAAGGAGACTGCCCCGCAGTGGCAGGCGCCGTCGATGTGCATGGCAGGGCTCCCGGCTGTGTGGGCGATTCAGCCCCAACGGGCTCGAACGAAGCACCGGCGAGACTCTCGACAAGTGGTCCATTGTGCCCATCGCGGCGACAACTGCCCGCGCCGCGTGCATGTCCACACGGCCCGGTCAGCCTGCCTGCCGCCGCACAATCCGCGACCCTTCAATTCCGCCTGAGAACCCGTCCTGCCCGTATGAAGACCCCTCACCTGGCCGCCTTCCCGTTGCGCGCAGCGATGCTCGCCCTGTCGCTTGCCTGGCCCGTCCTTGCGCACGCCGAGGAAGAGGCCTTCGATGGCGATACCCAGCCGGCCGCCTCGCCAGCCGCAGTCTCCGGCGGGGCCAGCGCAGCCGCCGCTGCGGCCGCCACCGATCCGCGCTACGTCTGGGACTTGTCGACGATCTTTCGCGACGATGCGGCCTGGGAGGCCGAGCGTCAGGCGCTGCTGGCAGAGGTGCCGCGCCTGGCGGCCCTGCGCGAGGGTTTCGGGCGCGACGCCGCGAGCCTGCGCGCCGCGCTCGACCAGCTCTCGGCCGTGAACCAGCGGCTGCGCCGCCTGGGCACCTACGCCAGCGCCCTGGCCAGCACCGACAACCGCAACCCGCGCCACCAGGAGCGCAGCAGCCAGTCGCGCGCCGTGTGGGGCCAGATCGGCAGCGCCACGGCGTGGGTGACGGGCGCCCTGCGCGCGCTGGGCGCCGAGCGTCTGGAGGCCTTCCTGCGCGCCGAGCCGGGCCTGGCCCCGCACCGGGTGCGCATCCAGGAGGCGCTGCGCCTGGCGCGCCACCAGCTCGCCCCCGAGGCCGAGACGGCGCTGGCCGCGATGGGCCCGACGCTGGGCGCCACCACCCAGATCCGCACGCTGCTCGTCACCACCGACATCGAGTGGCCCACCCTCACGGTGGAAGGCCAGCCGGTGCGCGTGGACAACATCGGCTACCAGCGCCTGCGCGCCCACGCCGACCGCGCCGTGCGCCAGCAGGCCTTCGATGCCTTCTTCAAGACCTACGCGCGCTACCAGGGCAGCCTGGGCGCGGCGCTGGCGCAGCGCGTGGAGGTGGGCGTGGCCCAGGCGCGGCTGCGCCAGCACCCGAGCGCCGTGGCGGCGAGCCTGGGCAGTGACGCCATCCCCGAGAGCGTGTACCGCACGCT
>JBJTVI010000179.1:0-7079 GCA_046081145.1 Rubrivivax sp. | reverse complement strand
CGAAGCGCTCCATCAGCCGCACGAGGTGCGCGTGAAAGGCGCTACGCACCTGCGCAGCCTGCATGAAGGCCGGGATCGCCAGGCCCTGGGCCTGGTCGTGCTCCCACAGCGCCTCGGGCTTGACGAGGCGCCGCGCAGCCTCCCCACCCCCGTGTGAAGCCATTGCGGCCGCCACCGTGGGCGCCACGAGCGCCCGGCGCCACGCCAGCCAGGCCTCCCACAGGGCGTCGGCGTCGAAGCCCAGCGCCACGGGTTCCACCTCGGCACCGGCTGCGGCGCAGCGCGCCAGCGCCGCCTCGCACACCGGCAGGATCCCGAGCACCACGGCGAGATGGCCGCCGAGGTCACCGAGCCAGCCGATGCGCGCGCCGGCCAGTGCCCGCTCGGCCTGCCGGGCCGTGGGCACGAAGCTGCGCGCCGGCTGCGCCAGCGAGAGCGGGGCGTGGGGGTCGTGGCCGGCCTGGGTGGAGAGCAGGGCCGCGAGATCGCGCACCGTACGCGCCATCGGCCCGTCGGTGCCCAGCTGGCTCACGAACACCTCCGGCTTGGGCCAGGCCGGCACACGCCCGGCGCTCGGACGCAGGCCGAAGATGTGGTTCCACCCGGCCGGGTTGCGCAGCGAGCCCATGAAATCCGATCCGTCGGCCACCGGCAGCAGGCGCAACGCCAGCGCCACGGCCGCCCCGCCGCTGGAGCCGCCGGCGCTCACCGCGTCGTCCCAGGCGTTGGGGGTGGGGCCGAAGACGGCGTTGTAGGTGTGCGAGCCCAGGCCGAACTCGGGCATGTTGGTCTTGCCGATGACGAGGCAGCCAGCGGCCTTCATTCGCGCGACGTAGGTGCTGTCCTGTGCCGGCATGGCGTTCGCGAGCAAGGGGCTGCCCAAGGTGGTGGGAAAGCCCACCGCGTGGCCCGTGTCCTTGATGGCCTGCGGGATGCCGTGCAGCCACCCGCGCGAGCCGTGCGCGCTGCGCCGGGGCAGGAGTTCGGCGTCGCGCGCATCGGCCTGGCGCAGCAGTTCGTCTTCGGGGGCCAGGTTGACGATTGCCCGAAAGCGCGGGTTGAGGGCCGCCACGCGGCCCAGCGTGTGGCGCATCACCTCCCGGCACGACACCTGGCGCCGGTGGATGGCGCGGGAGAGGTCCTCGGCACAGAGCTGGTGCAAGGCAGTCATGGCTGGATCCTCCGGGCCGTCAGGGGCCCGGAGCGTGTGGCGCGCCAGGCTGGGTGGGCATTGTGCCGGTGAACGGCCCCTCAACTGCCCTTGAGCGGCCTGACCGAGCCGCTGCCGGCCATCGAGCTCTCCACCTGCGCGGCACCCGCGTAGCGCACATCGCCAGAGCCTGCGATGCTGACCTTCAGGTTGCGGAGGGCATGCACCTGCACGTTGCCGCTTCCGGCGACGTTGACGCGAACCTCCTCGGCCGGGAGCTCGGCTGCCTTCACGTCACCACTGCCCGAGACCGACACGGTGAGCGACTGCGACCGTCCGCTGGCCGACACATCGCCGCTGCCTGCCACGCGCACACCCAGGCGCGGCACCTGAACTCCAGCCAGGATCACGTCACCGGAGCCGGACAAGCTCAGGTCGAATCGCTCGGACTTCAGGGATTCGATGCGCACGTCGCCCGAGCCCGCCAGCGTGAAGTCGCGCAGCGTCTTCACGTCGACGACGAGCTCGGGTACCGGCAGGCCCCGGAGCGAATAGCCGCTCTTGAGCCCGATCTCAAGCAAGCCGCCCTCCGAGCTGCCGCGCACGCGCGTCTCGATCAGGGGCAGGAGGTTGCGGTCGGCCTGGAGAGTCACGGCCTCACGCCCATCCTGGCGCACGCGCACCTTGAAGTGGCCCGACACGCGGATCGACTCGAAGGCCGGCATCGGGCGCGCCTCGCTCACGATTTCGCCGGCGGCCTGCACGGCGGTACCCCGCCACGATCCCCCACCCCCACCCCAACTCCAGCTCCAGGCCCGCGCGGAAGACGTGCCGGTCAGGAAAGCGATGGCGGCGGCGGGGGCGAGAAACTGGCGGCGGTGGAGCATGAGCGGCTCTTGGGCAGAAGTTCAGGTGCTCGGATGATGCGGGCGAACCACCGGCGGGTCCAGCGCCATGCGACAGCCTGCTGCCACGCGCGACAGACGGCACACCCGCCCGACCCTCGCGCACCCCTTCAGGCATGCATCCACCACGGCGCCACGAAGGCGAAGAAGGTGCCCACCGCGAACACGCCGACCGCCACGGCCCACACCCAGCGCGACCAGCGGCGCGTGCGCAGGCAGGCCTGCCGCAGCGCGAGGTCGATGGGGCACGGGGCGGTGCGCAGATGCCACTGCAAAAGGCCCGATGCGGCCAGCAGCAGCCCGGCCACCGCGAAGACCGGCACCTTGTACTCGCTGATCCACACCAGCGCCGGCACCGCGCTCACCAGGCCGGCCAGGGCGGCGCCCAGGCCGAGCGAGACGAAAAGCGCCGGCAGCGCGCAGCACACGAGGGTGCCGCCGCTGGCCAGCAGCGACAGCCAGGCCGACCACCAGCCGGCGGTGGCGGCCGTACCTTCGATGTCGGCCGACGGCGCAGCTCCCTGCCCGGCGCTCACGGCCGCGCGCGCATCTGCTCGCGCAGCTGCGCCACCGTCTGCGTCATGGGCTCGGCGCGTGTCACCTCGTAGCCGGCCTCGACCACCTCGGCCTTGAGCTTGTCCACGGCCAGCGTGCGGCCGGGCTTGGCCTGCACCGCCACCACCTTCTGCTTGAGGTTGATGTAGAGGTCGGCCGTCTCGGGCAGCTTCTTGAGCCGCGCCTCGATACCCTGCGCGCAGAAGGCGCAGACCATGCCGTTGACGGAGAGCTTGACGGCCGAGGCGTTGGCGGCCGGCTGGGCGGTGCCGGGCGACTGGGCGCGCACCGGCGTGGCCAGCACGACGAGCATCGCGCCGGCCAGCACGGCCGAAAGCGAGAGTGCCAGCCGGGCGCCGGAGAAGCGTGAGAAACGGGGGAAACGGGAGAAGGAAGAGACAACAGTTCGGGTCTTCATGGGAATTCCTTTGTACGACAGGTTGGAAAGGGTCGTGACGGTTGCAGCGGTTTCAAGGGCTCAGGGCACCCACATGAAGCTCAGGTGGCCGCCGTCGCGGCGCGCGCCGAGCTCGAGGAACCAGCGCCGGTGGATCAGGCGCACCATCGGCATCCATTCGGTCTTGGCGGCCGCGTGGGCCATGGCCCCGGCGCGCGGGATGCGCTCGCGCTCGCGCCGGGCCTCGAGCAGGATCCAGGGCTGCACCTGCTCGTAATCGACCTCGTAGAGCGAGAAGCCCGTGCGGGCGTAGGCCGACTCGCGGCGCCAGTCGCCTGCGCGCTTGCCCTCCACACCGCCGCCCACGTAGAGCCGGGTGGTTTCCCAATCGGCCAGCACGGCGGGCGAGACGAGCGTGCGGGTGCCGACTGCCAGGCCCTCCCCCTTCAGCGAGCCCACCTGGCCCACGAGCCACAGGTTGGCCTGCGCGTCGGGCAGGTTCCAGCGGTGCAGCAGCCGGGTATAGGTGAGCGCGGCGGTCTCACGCGTGGATCGCATGCCGGCGCCGCCGTGCGCGGGGCTCTCGAACCGGGAGACCGAGGCGCCGAGGGCATCGCGCCCCGTGAGAGCGTAGTTCGCGGAGAGCTTGCGCGTGCCCTCCTCGACGTCGCCCATCACCATCCAGTAGCCCTGGGAGGCCATGGGCAGGGCGAACGCCGCGCCAGCGCCCAGCGCCAGCCCGACGCCCGCCACCAGCGATCGCAAGAGGGTGTGAAAGAGGTGTCGCCGCCTGAGCGGGAACGCTGAAGCCATGCCTGAAACTCCTGGAGGATGGGCGGGCGCACGGGGCGCCGCGAAGAATCCTGGTGGCAGCCTGCGGCGCGCGCAGCAGGCCACCGCACCGGTCGCGCGGACCGGTGTCGCGAAGCGTCAGGCTCGGGGGGGCCGCTCGAGCGCGGCCACGCACAGGCGGCCGGTGTCTTGCGGCTGGGCGATGGTGGGCCCGCTGCGGGGCGGGGCATCGGGTGGGACGAGGGGAGCCGACGGCGCGCCCACGGTGCCATGGCACAGGTTGCAACTGGCACAAGGGTGAGCGCCGGAGCCGGGCTCTTCCGGGGAGGACCAGACGTGTGCCACCTGCCCGCCCGAGGGATCGTCGCGAGGCGCCAGGGCCACCTCGGCATGGCAGGGCAGCGCGAGGACGGAGCGCACGGAGACCGGGTCAGACGACGCCTGGCCATGAGCCGGCAGCGTGCCGTGAGCCGCCCACTGCACGCCCATCTCGACCGCCGCCCACCCCCGCAGGGGCAGCAGCACGGCCAGCAGCACGATCAGCCACGTTCGACGCATGACGCGGACTTTAGGCCCAAACCCGCAGCCTTGCCCGGGCCCCTGCTCCCGCCCTTGCTCCTGCCCCATCCCCTTCTGCTGCCGCCTGCCCCCGCCTCGATGCCTCGAGGCCTCGACGCACGGTCTCCCGGATGCGCCACCGCGTCAGTGGGCCGCCATCACCGCCGCCTGCGCCGCCCGCACCTCCGCGCGCACGCACTCCGTCAGCTCCGCCTTGAGCGCGGAGAACACGGGCGTGGTCTTCATCGCGTAGTGACGGGGGTGCGGCAGGTCCACCGGCCGGTCGAGCTTGATGCGGCCCGGGCGCGCGCTCATCACCACAGTGCGGCTGGCCATGAAGACGGCTTCGTCGATGTCGTGGGTGACGAGGAGCACCGTCTTGCGCTCGGCCTCCCAGATCGACAGCAGCAGCTCCTGCATCAGCTCGCGCGTCTGGTGGTCCAGCGCCCCGAAGGGCTCGTCCATCAACAGGATGCGCGGGCCGTTGGCCAGGGCCCGCGCCAGCGCCGTGCGCTGCTGCATGCCGCCCGAAAGCTGCTTGGGATAGTGGTGCTCGAAGCCCGAGAGCCCCACCTGCGCGATGAAGCCGCGCGCGATCTCCTGCTGCTGGGGGCGCGGCAAGCCGCGTTCGCGCAGGCCGAAGCACACGTTGTCGAGAACATCCAGCCAGGGGAAGAGCGTGTAGCTCTGGAAAACCATGCCGCGGTCGGCACCGGGCCCCGTGATGGGGCGCCCGTCGAGCCTCACCTCCCCCGCCGTGGGGTGGTCCAGGCCCGCCACGATGCGCAGCAGCGTGCTCTTGCCGCAGCCGCTGGGCCCGAGGATGGTGACGAAGTCGTTTTCGGCCACGTCGAGATCGGTGGCCTGCAGGGCGAGCGTGCCGCCCTGGCGGCCGTCGAAGCGGCGCTCCACGCCGCGCACGGTGAGGATCGCCTTCATCGGCCGAGCTGCGCCCAGGGAAACAGGCGCCGGTTGGCCGCCTTGAAGAGCAGGTCGCTCGCCAGCCCGATGAGGCCAATGACGATGATGCCGAAGATGATCTGGTCGGTGGCCAGCAGCGCCTGGCTGTCGGTGATCATGTGGCCGATGCCGCTGGAAGCACCGATGAGCTCGGCCACGATCACGTACGTCCAGGCCCAGCCCAGCACCATGCGCAGCGTCTCGGCGATCTCGGGCGCGGCCCCCGGGATCATCACGCGCCACACGAGCGAGCGGTCGCCCGCGCCCAGGGTGTAGGCGGCCTCCACCAGGTCGCGCCGGGTGTTGCCCACGATGACGGCGATCATCAGCACGAGCTGGAAGAAGCTGCCGATGAAGATGACGGCGAGCTTCTGCGCCTCGCCGATGCCGGCCCACAGGATGAGCAGCGGAATGAAGGCGCTGGCCGGCAGGTAGCGCGCAAAACTCACGAAGGGCTCGAAGAAGGCCTCCACCTGCTTGTAGGCGCCCATGGCCACACCCAGCGGCAAGGCGATCACCGCGGCGATCACGAAGCCGCCCAGCACGCGCCACACCGTCATGCCGATGTCTTCGGCAAATCCCATCTGCGTGAGCAGCGTCCATCCCGACCTGAGCATCGTCAGCGGGTCGGCCAGGAAGGTCTTGCTCACGAAGCCGCCCAGCGTGGCCAGTGCCCAGGCGGCCACGAAGACGACGAAGAAACTCACCCCCAGCGCGATGCGCGCGCCGGGGGAGACGGGGGTCAGCGGCCTCAAGGCTTCACTTGAGGAAGCGCGTGTCGGCCAGCTTGCTCATGTCGGGCAGCGCGCGGATGATGCCGACCTCCATCAGGATCTCGGCGGCCTTCTTGCTGAACTCGGCGTGCTCGCCGGCGAAGAACTTCGCGTTGGCCTCGCGGTCCTGCCAGCGCAGGAACTTCTGGCTGCCCTCGAACTGCTCGCCCGTCTGCTTGACGTCCGCGCCCATGATCTCGAAGCTCTTCTTCGGCTCGGCGCGGATCATCGCCACGGCATCGAAATAGGCGTCAGCCAGCGCCTTGGCCGCGCGCGGGTTGTCGGCCAGGAACTTCGGCGTGCAGCCGAAGGTGTCCATGATCATGGGGTAGTCGAGCGTGGTGGCCAGGATGCGGCCCGCCTCGGGCTTGGCGCGCACGGCGCTCAGGAAGGGCTCGTAGGTCATGGCTGCATCGATGCCGGCGGTGCCCGCGATCATGGCGTTGGCGGCGGCCTGGGGCTCGAGGTTGACGACCTTCACGTCCTTCACGCTCAGGCCGTTCTCGCGCAGCATCCAGGCCAGCGTGAAGTACGGCGCCGTGCCCGGGGCGCTCGCGGCCACGGTCTTGCCCTTGAGGTCCTTGATCGAGTTGATGCCAGCCTTCACGACCATGCCGTCTGCGCCGAAGCTCTTGTCGAGCTGGAAGATCTGCGTCGTGGCCACGCCGTTGGCGTTCCAGACGATCCAGGTCTCCACCGTCGTGGCGGCGCACTGGATGTCGCCCGAGGCGATGGCCAGGTGGCGGTCCTTCTGGGGGATCTTCTTGATCGAGACGTCCAGGCCGTGCTTCTTGAACAGGCCCGCCTCCTTGGCGAGCGTGAGCGGGGCAAAGCCCGTCCAGCCGGAAATGCCGATGGAGACCTTGGTCTCCTGGGCCGAGACGGTGCCGGTGAGCAGCCCGAGGGCTGCAGCCAGGGCGGCGATCGCGGATGTGCTCTTCATGGGAATGCTCCAGGTGGGGGATCAGGGGCCCGCAGCCGGGCGCCGG
>JBJTVI010000178.1:0-2735 GCA_046081145.1 Rubrivivax sp. | reverse complement strand
GCCACCCTGGGCCCTGGCCCAGCGCGGCCCGCGCCACTGTGATGCTCGACAGACGCACCGTGCTGCGCCGGCGCCGGCGCAGCAGCCACAGATACATGGCCACGAGCGCCGGCACGAGCAGCAGCGACCACAGCAGCATCGGCCATTGGAAGCTCAATGGACCCCCCTCCGTGCTGCGCACTTCGGGATTCGCGCTCGGGAGCGGCCCGGCGCGCTCATGACGCCACCCCCGCCTGGCGAAGCGTCGCAGGCAGGCGCGCCGGCGCGCGCAGCCGGGCTCGCTGGCGCCGCATCGCGGTGGCGCGCAGCAGCGCCTCGAGCAGGTCGTCGTCGGTGGCGAGCTCAGGGTGTCGGCGCCGCTGGCGGCCAGCGCTTCGCGCAGCGCCTCCTCGCGCGCGGCGGCGATGGTGGCGTAGCGTGCACGGAAGGCCGGGTCGCCGCTGTCGATGAAGAGCTGCTCGCCCGTCTCGGCATCTTCCACCGTCACCAGGCCGAAGGCAGGCAGCTCGTGCTCCAGCGGGTCGTACAGGCGCACCGCCACCACCTCGTGGCGCTGGGCGAGGCGTGCCAGCGGCTCTTCCCAGCCGGGCTCGCTGATGAAATCCGACACCACGAAGACGAGGCTGCGCCGGCGCATGGCCGAGCTGCCGGCGCGCAGCAGCTCGGCCAGCCGCGTGCCGCGGCGCACGCCGTCGGCCGGTGCCGGGCGGGGCGCACGCATGCGCGCGAGCAGCTGCAGCACGTGCAGCCTCGAAGTGGCGGGCGGCAGCACGGTGTCCACGTGCGAGCCGTAGAGCAGGGCGCCGACGCGATTGCCGTGGCGCGTGAGCACCCGTGCCAGCGCGGCCACGAAGCCGCTGGAGACGGCGAGCTTGGTCACGTCGGCCGAGCCGAAGTCGACGCTGCCCGAGAGATCGAGCAGGAACCAGCAGGTGAGGTCGCGGTCTTCATGGAACTGGCGCACGTGCGGCACCTGCAGCCGCGCCGTCACGTTCCAGTCGATGTGGCGCACGTCGTCGTGCAGCTGGTACTCGCGCAGGTCGGCGAGGTCCACGCCGTGGCCGCGCCGCAGCGTGCGCCAGTCGCCTTGCACCAGGCCGTCCAGGCGCTTGATCACCGTCCACTCCAGGCGGAGCAGCAGCGCCTCGCTGGAGGCGGACGTCGGCAGCGCGGGGGTGGACACGGCTCGAGCTGGCCTGCTCAGGCGTTGGCCGCGGGGGCGGCCGCAGCGGGCCCGCTGTCTGTCGAAGCGGGCGGGGCCGCATCGGAGGCTGCGGCGCCACCCGAGGCGGCGCTTTCCGCCACGGCCTCGGGCCCCGGCACGCGCGCCAGGATCGCGTCGATCAGGGCTTCCGGCCCCTTGCCCTCGGCCAGCGCCTCGTAGCTCAGCACCAGGCGGTGGCGCAGCACGTCGTGGACGAGGTCGTTCACGTCTTCCACCAGGGCGTAGCGCCGCCCGCGCATGAGGGCCAGCGCACGCGCGCCCTCGATCAGCGAGATGGTGGCGCGCGGGCTGGCCCCGTAGGTGAGGTACCTGCCGAGCTCGGGCAGGCCAAACCCGGCGGGCGCGCGCGTGGCCGCGACGATGCGCACCGCGTAGCTCACGAGGGAGGGGTCGACATACACATCGCGGCAGGCCTGCTGCAGCGCGGCGAGCTGCTGCGTGTCGGCCACGGCCTGCACGGTGGCGGCCGCACCCGTCACGCGCTGCACGATCACGAACTCCTCCTCCTGCGAGGGGTAGTCGACGATCACCTTCATCATGAAGCGGTCCACCTGCGCCTCGGGCAGCGGGTAGGTGCCTTCGGTCTCGATGGGGTTTTGCGTGGCCATCACGACGAAGGGCTCGGGCACGGCGTGGGATTGCCCGGCGATCGTCACCTGGCGCTCCTGCATCACCTCCAGCAGCGCGCTCTGCACCTTGGCCGGCGCGCGGTTGATCTCGTCGGCCAGCAGCAGGTTGGCGAACACCGGTCCGAGCGTGGTGCCGAACTCGCCCGTCTTCTGGTTGTAGATACGCGTGCCCACCAGGTCCGCCGGCACCAGGTCGGGCGTGAACTGGATGCGTCGGAAGCTCCCGCGCACGGCGCGTGCAAGCGTCTTGACGGTGAGCGTCTTGGCGAGGCCCGGCACGCCCTCGACGAGCAGGTGCCCCTGGGCGAGCATGGCCACGAGCACGCGCTCGAGGAAGCGGTCCTGGCCGACGACGACGCGCTTGACCTCGTAGAGGATGCGCTCCATCAACGTGGCAGTGGAGGAGTCGGTGTCGCTCATGCGGGGTCTTGGCCTGAGGCCTCAGAACGGGTGGATGCCCACGGCCGAGGCCGCGTTCTCGATGGGCACGGCAAAGCCGATGCCGATGAAGGTGCGCGCCTCGGTGGGGTTGAGGATGGCGGTGACGATGCCCACCACGTTGCCGTCCATCGTCACCAGCGGCCCGCCCGAGTTGCCCGGGTTGGCGGCGGCGTCGAACTGGATCAGGTTGGTCAGCAGCTTCTTGCCCTCGGGGTCGCGGAATTCGCGCTTGAGGCCCGAGACCACCCCGCCGCTCACGCTCGGGCCGATGCCGAAGGGAAACCCCACGGCCACCACCTGGTCGCCGGGCTGGAGGTCTCCGGTGGAGCGCATGGTGGCGGCCTGGAGGTCGTCGGGCAGGCTCGTGGCCTTGAGCACCGCCAGGTCGTTTTCCGGGGAGATGTTGACGAGCTGCGCCTCGGCGCGGTGGCCGTTGTGGA
>JBJTVI010000177.1:0-5261 GCA_046081145.1 Rubrivivax sp. | reverse complement strand
TCGTCCCACCACACCGAGGGGGAGACGACGAGGGCTGCGCCAAAGACATCGGCGCGGTGCAGGGCCAGCCAGAGCGACACCAAGCCTCCCAGCGAGGAGCCGCCGACCGCCGTGCTGGCGCGCTCGACGCGCGTGCGGTAGCGGGCATCGATGAGGGGTTTGAGTTCCTCGGCGAGGAACCGGCCGTAGGCAGCCGCCCCACCCCCCACGGTGAGTGCACGGCCCGTGCCGGTGCGCTCGGGCGGCAGCGTCATGGACGTGGGGGTGTAGTCGTGCATGCGGGTGTCCACGCTGTGGACGGCGACGATGATCGGCGCATCGATGGCCCCGGCCAGAGTCAGTCGCTGCGCCGTCTCGTCGACCATCCACTCCGCCCCGGCAGACTCCCCGTCGAAGACGTTCTGCCCGTCGTGCAGGTAGAGCACGGGATGGCGCCGGGCGGCGTCGTCGCCGTATCCGGGCGGCAACCACACCTGCACCTGCCGCGCAGCGACGTACGCCGAGCCGATGCGGCCCAGGCGCTCGATCGTGCCCGTGCGCGGCCAGTCCACGGCAGCAGGCTCGGCCCCGAAGGCCCTCACGACGCGCGCGCCGGTGCCGATGCGCAGCGCGTGGTTGCGGCCGGGCTCCCAGCCTGCGTCGGGCCCCTGCCCGGCACGTTCGATGCGGAACTTGTAGGCCACGGGCTGGTTGCCGAAGGGCACCGTGTCGAACCGCACCTCCACCGCATAGCGCCCCTGGCCGAGCGCACGCGCCAGGCGCGGCTGCTGCCACGACAGCGGAGCGTGGCCGCCGCGCAGGCCCACGGCATCGCGCTCGGGATCGAAGCGCCCGGCAGCGATCTCGCTGCGCAGATCGAGTTCGAAGGCGACGATGCCCTGGGCCTGGACAGGCGCGAGTGCGGCGCAACCGGCCACCAGGGCGAGCGCCGCCTTGCCCAGGAGGCGCAGGACGGGCGCCCGGCTCGTGCGGGCAGGGCGGGCGGGGCGGGCGCCCTGACCCATCAGGCCGGCACCCACAGCGCCGGCAGCCCGGGCGTGGCCGCCAGCAGGCTCGACAGCGCACCCTGCTCCACGAGTGCCACGGCGGCTTCGATGTCCGGGGCGAGGTAGCGGTCGGCGGCCATCGCGGGGCAGCCGGATCGCAGCAGCGCGTGGGCGCGCTCGAGCACCTCGCTGCTGCGCAGCGGCCGCAGGAACTCGATGCCCTGCGCCGCGGCCAGCCACTCGATGGCCACGATGTGGGCCACGTTGGCTATCATCGACTGCAGCCGGCGCGCCGCGAAGGTGGCCATGCTCACATGGTCCTCCTGGATGGCGCTGGTGGGCAGGGAGTCGACGCTGGCCGGGTGGGCGAGGGACTTGTTCTCGCTGGCCAGCGCCGCGGCCGTCACGTGGGCGATCATGAAGCCGCTGTTGAGGCCCGGCTCGGCACACAGGAAGGGCGGCAGGCGAGAGACGTTGGCATCGATCAGCATGGCTATGCGGCGCTCGGCGATCGCCCCGACCTCGGCGATGGCAACCGCCATGGCATCGGCGGCCAGCGCCACGGGCTCGGCGTGGAAGTTGCCCCCCGAGACGAGTTCGCCCGCCCCGCTCGCGTCGACGAAGACGAGCGGGTTGTCGGTGACGGCATCGGCCTCGCGCAGCAGCACGCGGGCGGCGTGGCGGAGCTGATCCAGGCACGCACCCACCACCTGGGGCTGGCAGCGCAGGCAGTAGGGGTCCTGCACGCGATCGTCGCCCTCGCGGTGCGAGGCGCGGATGGCGCTGCCGGCCAGGAGGCTGCGACAGATCGCCGCCACGTCGATCTGGCCGGGCTGCCCGCGCAGGGCGTGGATGCGCGGATCGAAGGGCCCATCGCTGCCGCGCGCCGCATCCAGCGTCATGGCACCGACGACGAGCGCGGCCTCGAACACCGGCTCGAAGGCAAAGAAGGCGTGCAGCGCCAAGGCGGTGGACACCTGCGTGCCGTTGATCAGCGCCAGGCCCTCCTTGGCCTGGAGCGCCAGCGGGGCGATGCCATGGGCTCCCAGCACGTGCGCCGCCGGGCGGCGCTCGCCCTGGACGTCGAACTCGCCCTCGCCCATCAAGGCCAGCGTGAGATGCGACAGGGGCGCCAGATCGCCCGAGGCGCCCACCGAGCCCTGCGCCGGGATCCACGGCACGAGGCCGGCTTGCAGCACGGCCAGCAAGGTCTCGATCACCACCGGCCGCACGCCGGAGTGCCCCCGCGCCAGGCTGGCGGCCTTCAAGGCGAGCACGAGCCTGACCACCGGGGCGGCCAGCGGCGCACCGACCCCGACGCTGTGCGAGCGGATCAGGTTGCACTGGAGCGTAGCCAGATCGGCCGCGCCGATGCGCGTGCTGGCGAGCTTGCCAAAGCCGGTGTTGACACCATAGACCGGCGCCTGGCCTGCTGCCGCCTGCTGCAGGGCCCGGGCGCTAGCCTCCACCTTCGTCAGGTCAGCAGGGGACAGGCGCAGCGCCAGGCCGCCAGCGGCCGCGTGCACCCGCTGCAGCACCTCCAGGGTCCAGGCGCCAGGGGTGAGGGTGAGCGGCTTGGGGTTGGTCATGGGCACCGGCTCGCCACCGACTCGAGGCCCGGACAGGCAGGCCCCTGCACGCGCGCCTTCAAGGTCAGCGGCCCGCCATCGGCAGGTCCAGCCCCTGCGCCCGGGCACAGGCCAGGGCCTCGTCGTAGCCAGCATCGGCGTGCCGCATCACGCCAGTGCCAGGGTCGTTCCACAGCACGCGCTCCAGGCGCCGATCGGCCGCTTGGGTGCCGTCGCAGACGATCACCACGCCGGCATGCTGCGAGTAGCCCATGCCCACGCCACCGCCGTGGTGCAGACTCACCCAGGTGGCCCCACCGGCGGTGTTGAGCAAGGCATTGAGCAGCGGCCAGTCCGACACCGCATCGGACCCGTCGCGCATCGCCTCGGTCTCTCGGTTGGGGCTGGCCACCGAGCCGCTGTCGAGGTGGTCGCGGCCGATCACGATGGGGGCCTTGAGCTCGCCCGTGCGCACCATCTGGTTGAAGGCCAGGCCTGCGCGGTGCCGGTCGCCCAGTCCGATCCAGCAGATGCGCGCGGGCAGGCCCTGGAAGGCAATGCGCTCGCCCGCCATGTCCAGCCAGCGGTGCAGGTGGGCGTCCTCGGGGAAGAGCTCCTTCATCTTGGCGTCGGTCTTGCGGATGTCCTCGGGGTCGCCCGAGAGCGCCACCCAGCGGAAGGGACCCTTGCCGCGGCAGAAGAGCGGGCGCACATAGGCCGGCACGAAGCCGGGGAAGTCGAAGGCGTTCTTCAATCCCGCATCGAAGGCAGCCTGCCGGATGTTGTTGCCATAGTCCACCGTGGGGATGCCCATCGCCTGGAAATCCAGCAGCGCCTGCACGTGCACGGCGCAGCTGCGCCGCGCGGCCTCGCGCAGTTCGGCGTGGCGCGCGTCATCGGCGCGCGCGGCCTGCCACTGCGCCAGGGACCAGCCCGCTGGCAGGTAGCCGTTGACCAGATCGTGCGCCGAGGTCTGGTCGGTGACGAGGTCGGGCTTGAGGCCGCCGGCACGGGCGCGCTGCACGAGCGCGGGCAGGAGTTCGGCGGCGTTGCCCAGGAGGGCCACCGAGCGCGCCTGGCGGGCAGCCGTGTAGCGCGCGATGCGGGTAAGCGCGTCGTCGAGGTCGCTGGCCTGCTCGTCGATGTAGCGCGTCTTGAGACGAAAGTCGATGCGGCTTTGCTGGCACTCCACCACGAGGGAGGCCGCGCCGGCGAAGGTGGCCGCCAGGGGCTGCGCGCCGCCCATACCGCCCAGGCCCGCCGTGAGGATCCAGCGGCCCGAGAGGTCGCCGCCATAGTGTTGCCGCCCGGCCTCGACGAAGGTCTCGTAGGTGCCCTGGACGATGCCCTGGCTGCCGATGTAGATCCATGAACCGGCCGTCATCTGGCCGTACATCATCAGGCCGCGCCGGTCGAGCTCGTGGAAGTGCTCCCAGGTGGACCACTTGGGCACCAGGTTCGAGTTGGCGATGAGCACGCGCGGCGCGTCCTCGTGGGTGCGAAACACGCCCACGGGCTTGCCGGATTGAATCAGCAGCGACTCATCGGGCTTGAGCCGCTCGAGCGTGGCGAGGATGGCCTCGAAGCTCTCCCAGTTGCGCGCCGCCTTGCCGATGCCGCCGTAGACGACGAGGGCGTCGGGGTTCTCGGCCACCTCGGGGTCGAGGTTGTTCTGGAGCATCCGGTAGGCGGCCTCGATGAGCCAGTTGGCGCAGTGCAGCTGGGTGCCGCGCGGGGCGCGCACGGGGCGCGGGCGGGCGACGGCTTGCAAGGGGGAGAGATCGGTCATGGGTGGGGCTCCGGATAGAGCAGGCGAGGCGGCGAGCCCGAGGGCGCGCGCAGACGAGGCCATGCAGCCCCGGACTCTAACGCCGACACGGCATCGGCCGGGCGGCGCAGACTCTGGCGCCGACCCGGCGCTGGCCGGGCTCTCAGGCATTGCGTGAACGCACCGATCGCTCAGGCCGGGTGGCGGGCGCAGAATCCCGGGATGTCTTCCTCAGCAGACCCCCCTGCTGTCGGCACGGTCGCGCAGCGTGCCGCCGCGCTCGCCGACGACGACAGCTGCCACGCTTATGCCGCCGACGGCGCCGTGGTGCTGCGCGGCCTGCTCGATGCGGGCGAAGTCGACGAACTGCGCCGGGGGATCGACCTGAACCTGGCTGCGCCCAGTGCGCGCGCCATCGTGGCCAGTACCCCGGACGACCCGGGCTTCTTCATCGAGGACTTCTGCAACTGGCGCGACAACCCGCATTACCGGCGAGTGATCTTCGGCTCCCCCCTGGCGGAGGTGGCAGCACACCTCATGCGCAGCCGCACGGCCCGGCTCTATCACGACCACATGCTCACCAAGGAGCCAGGCACGCGCCAGGCCACGCCCTGGCACCAGGACCAGCCCTACTACAACGTGGATGGCATGCAGAACGTGAGCTTCTGGATCCCGGTGGACCCGGTGAGCCGGGCAGCCACCCTGGAGTTCGCCGCGGGCACGCACCGCGGCCCGTGGCTGATGCCGCGCACCTTCATGACGCACTAGGCGCGCTGGTTCCCGGAGGGCACGCTGGCCGAGCTGCCCGACATCGAGGCCACGCGCGGGCACGCCGACGCGCCGCACCCCGTCATCGGCTGGGCGCTCGAGCCGGGTGACGCCGTGGCCTTCCACATGCTGACGCTGCACGCCACCGGCGGGGTCGAGCCCGGGCGCCGG
>JBJTVI010000176.1:0-4280 GCA_046081145.1 Rubrivivax sp. | reverse complement strand
CCCGACGCGGGCCGCTTCTGGGAGGTCTGCGCCTAGCACAAGGTGACGCAGTTCTACACCGCCCCCACCGCGATCCGCTCGCTGATGGGGCTCGGGACCGAATGGGTCGAGAAGCATGACCTCTCCTCGCTCCGCCTGCTGGGATCGGTCGGCGAGCCGATCAACCCCGAGGCCTGGAACTGGTACAACACCAACGTGGGCAAGGGCTGCTGCCCGATCGTCGACACCTTCTGGCAGACCGAGACGGGCGGCCACATGATCACGCCCATGCCCGGGGCCACGCCGCTGGTGCCGGGTTCGTGCACGCTGCCCTTCCCGGGCATCCAGGCCGCCATCGTCGACGAGACGGGCAACGACGTGCCCAACGGGCAGGGCGGCATCCTGGTGGTCAAGAAGCCCTGGCCCAGCATGATCCGCACCATCTGGGGCGACCCCGAGCGTTTCAAGAAGAGCTACTACCCGCCGGAGCTCAAGGGCTACTACCTCGCCGGCGACGGCGCTATCCGCGACAAGGACAGCGGCTACTTCACCATCACCGGCCGCATCGACGACGTGCTCAACGTCTCGGGCCACCGCATGGGAACGATGGAGATCGAATCCGCCCTCGTGAGCTGCACCGAACTGGTGGCTGAGGCCGCCGTGGTCGGCCGGCCGGACGACACCACCGGCGAGGCCATCTGCGCTTTCGTCGTGCTCAAGCGCCCGCGCCCCACGGGGGAGGAAGCGAAGAAGCTCGCCGCCGAGCTGCGCAACTGGGTGGCCAAGGAGATCGGCCCGATCGCCAAGCCCAAGGACATCCGCTTCGGCGACAACCTGCCCAAGACGCGCTCGGGCAAGATCATGCGCCGCCTGTTGCGCTCCATCGCCAAGGGCGAGACGATCACGCAGGACACCTCCACGCTCGAGAACCCCGCCATCCTGGAGCAGCTCGCGCAGACGAACTGAGCGGCTTCAGCGCCTGGTGATGCCCCGCGCCCGGGCTACTTGAGCGTCAACACCCACTGGGCCAGGCGCAGGGCGTCGGCTTCGCTCACGTGGGGGTTGGCCGCCATCGGCACGGCGCCCCACGCGCCGCTGCCGCCCTGGCGAATCTTGCGCGCGAGGTAGGCGGCCATCTCCGCGTTGCCGCCCGGGCTGCTGTTTCGGGTCGCGCCGTAGCGCCGGCCGATCTCCCGGAAGGCGGGCCCGACCACCTTGCGGTCCACCTGGTGGCAGGCCCCGCAGCGGCTGGCCTGGGCCAGCTCCAGGCTCGCCTGGGCCGGAGTCGCAGCCAGGCCCAGCAGTGCAGCCAAGGCCCAGGCGGGCGCTACACTCGGCGCGAACGCAGTTTGAGGCCCCGGCCTGCCCGGGGTGCTGGTCGATATGTGGCTCCTGGTCATCGGGCTCGTCCTGGTCGTCTTGAAGTTTGCCGAGGCTCCCGTGGTGGGCGGCTGGCCCTGGTGGCTCGTGCTGTTGCCCTTTGCTGCCACCATCCTGTGGTGGATCTTTGCCGACATGACGGGCCTGACCGCCCGGCGCCAGCAGCAGCGCTGGGACGACAAGCGCGAGAAGCGCCGGCGTGACGCCATCGACAACCTGCACGGCCGCCCCGCTGTCGGCGGCGGGCGGGTGCAGAGCCACGACCCCAACGCCGAAGACCGGCGCTGAGGGCGACGCAAGCTCAATCCCCGTCGAGCACTGCCCCGCGGCTGGCGCTGGCGGCGTTGCGGTAGAACTTGGCCATCACGCCCCGCGCGTAACGCGGGGCAGGCTGCTGCCAGGCTGCGCGCCGGCGCGCGATCTCGGCTTCTTCCACGTTGAGCTGCAGCAGCAGCTGGTGCGCATCGATGGTGATCGAGTCGCCCTCGTGCACGAGTGCGATCAGCCCGCCCGCAAAGGCCTCGGGCGCCACGTGCCCCACCACCATGCCCCAGGTGCCCCCGGAGAAGCGCCCGTCGGTGATCAGGCCCACGCTCTCGCCCAGGCCCTGGCCGATGAGGGCGCCCGTGGGTGCCAGCATCTCCGGCATGCCCGGCCCACCCTTGGGGCCGAGGTAGCGCAGCACCATCACGTCGCCGGCCTGGATCTTGCCGGCCATGATGGCGGCCAGCGCCGACTGCTCGTCGTCGAAGACACGTGCCGGGCCCGTGATGACGGGGTTCTTCAACCCCGTGATCTTGGCCACGCAGCCCTCGGTGGCGAGGTTGCCCTTGAGGATGGCGAGGTGGCCCTGCGCGTACATCGGGTCGCTCACCGGGCGGATCACCTGCTGGTCGGGTCGCAGCGGCGGCACCGAGGCGAGGTTCTCGGCCAGGGTCTTGCCCGTGATCGTCATGCACTCGCCATGCAGCAGCCCGGCGTCGAGCAGCGCCTTCATCACCGCCGGGATGCCCCCTGCACGGTGCAGGTCGATGGCCAGGAAGCGCCCGCTGGGCTTGAGGTCGCACAGCACCGGCACCTTGCGGCGCACGCGCTCGAAATCGTCGATGGACCACTCCACCCCCGCGGCGTGGGCAATGGCCAGGAAGTGCAGCACCGCGTTGGTGGAGCCGCCGGTGGCCATGATCACGGCCACGGCGTTTTCGAGCGACTTGCGCGTGACGATGTCGCGCGGTTTCAAGTCAGCCTTCACCGCCTCCACCAGCACGCGGGCGGCTTCCTTCGTGTGGGCGACGATCTCCTCTTCCACGTTGGCCATGGTCGAGGAGCCCGGCAGGCTCATGCCCAGGGCCTCGAAGGAGGAGGACATCGTGTTGGCCGTGTACATGCCCCCGCACGAGCCGCTGCCCGGGATGGCGCGGCGCTCGATCTGGCAGAATTCTTCCTCGCTCATGCGGCCGGCCGAGTACTGGCCCACCGCCTCGAAGACGCTGACGATGTTCAGATCCTGCCCCTTGTAGTGGCCCGGCAGGATGGTGCCGCCGTAGACGTAGATCGCGGGCACGTTGGCGCGCAGCATGCCCATCATCCCGCCGGGCATGTTCTTGTCGCAGCCGCCGATCACGACCACGCCATCCATCCACTGCCCGCCCACGCAGGTCTCGACGCAGTCGGCGATCACCTCACGCGAGACCAGGCTGTACTTCATCCCCTCCGTGCCCATCGACATGCCGTCGCTGATCGTGGGCACGCCGAAGACCTGCGGGTTCGCGCCCGCCTCCTTGAGCCCCTCCACGGCCGCGTCCGCCAGCTTCTGCAGGCCCGAGTTGCAGGGCGTGATGGTGGAGTGGCCGTTGGCCACGCCGATCATCGGCTTGCCGAAGTCGCTCGCCTGGTAGCCCATGCCGTAGTACATCGAGCGGTTCGGTGCGCGCGCGACGCCTTCGGTGATGTTCTTCGAGCGGCGGTTGAAGGCCATGTCATGATCTCCGTTGGACAGCCCTCCACTTTAGCGCGGGGGCGCGCCGAGCCGCCTCTTGCCCATGCTCACCCACCCGCAATTCGACCCCGTCGCGATCTCGCTGGGCCCGCTGCAGGTCCACTGGTACGGCCTGACCTACGTGGTGGCCTTCGGGCTGTTCCTCTGGCTCGCCCGGCGCCGTGCCGCGCGGCCCTGGTTCGCGCAGGCCGGCTGGAGCGCACGCGAGGTGGAGGATCTGCTCTTCTTTGGCGTCATCGGCGTGGTGCTGGGCGGGCGCATCGGCTATGCGCTCTTCTACAAGCCCGAGCACTACCTGGCCCACCCGCTGGAGATCCTGATGGTGTGGAAGGGCGGCATGAGCTTTCACGGCGGGCTGCTGGGCGTGATCGCGGCCATGGCGCTCTACGCCCGGCTGCGCCAGCGCCCCTTCCTGCAGGTGACGGACCTCATCGCCCCGTGCGTGCCCACCGGCCTGGCCAGCGGGCGCATCGGCAACTTCATCAACGGCGAGCTCTGGGGGCGTGCGGCCGATCCTTCGCTGCCCTGGGCGATGGTGTTCCCGCAGTCCGGCAGCGCGCTGGCCCGGCACCCTTCGCAGCTCTACCAGTTCGCGCTCGAGGGGTTGCTGCTGTTTGCGCTGCTGTGGTGGTACGGCGCTCGCCGGCGCGGCCTCGGGCAGGTCTCCGGGGCGTTCCTCGTGGGCTACGGCGTGCTGCGCTTCGTGGCGGAGTTCTTCCGCGAGCCCGACAGCTTCCTGGGCGTGCTGGCGCTGGGCCTGAGCATGGGACAGTGGCTGTGCCTGCCGATGATCGCCGCCGGTGCGGCAATCTGGATCTGGGCCGGCAAGCAGCCGCCCGTGGCGCCTCGCGCCGCCTGATGCTCGGCACATACAGTGCCTAACCCAACGATCCATGCGACAAGTTTTCCTCGACACCGAGAC
>JBJTVI010000175.1:0-3095 GCA_046081145.1 Rubrivivax sp. | reverse complement strand
CGCGTTCACCGGGCGTCCCGCGCCGCGGCCGCACCGCCGGCGGCCGTGCCGGCTGACACGGTGCCGATCGAGGCCGCGCCGGCGGCGGGTGATCCGGGCACGTCGCCATCGCCCGCGCCGGGGCCGTCCGGGCCCGGGCGCCGACGACCGTGCTGCGGCGCGGGCCACAGTCCTGCGGGCCGGTACAGCATGATGACCACCATGGCCAACCCGAACAGCAGCATCCGCAGCGCCTCGGGCGCGACCAGCTCGGCACCGAAGACCGCCTCCTGCAATGGCTTGGCCACGAATCGCAGCACTTCCGGGATCGCGTACAGCAGGATCGCGCCCAGGATCACCCCGGGCACGTGGCCCATGCCGCCGAGCACGACCATCGCCACGATCACGATCGATTCGTGCAAAACGAAGCTCTCTGGCGAGACGAAGCCCTGGAACGCCGAGAACATCGCACCCGCAATCCCGCCGAAGGACGCGCCCATCGCGAAGGCGAGCAGCTTGACGTCCCGGGTGTTGATGCCCATCGCCTTGGCGGCGATCTCGTCCTCGCGGATGGCCATCCAGGCGCGGCCGATGCGGGAGGTCTCGAGGCGGTGGCAGATCACCACGCTCACGACCACCAGCACCAGGAAGAGGTAGAAGTACAGCGTCACCGACGGGATGCGGAAGTCGCCCACCATCAGCGCCTTGCCGAAATCCAGCGGCCCGATGCTCATGGAGTCGATGCGATCCAGCCCGCGCGGGCCGTTGGTGATGTTGACCGGGTGCTCGAGGTTGTTCATGAACACGCGGATGATTTCGCCAAAGCCCAGGGTGACGATGGCCAGGTAGTCGCCCCGCAGTTTCAGCGTGGGCGCACCCAGCAGGGCCCCGGCCAGCCCCGCCAACCCTGCGGCCAGCGGGATCACGAGCCAGATGGGAGTGTGCAGCCCGTTGGGCAGGATCGTCTTGAGACTCTCGAAGGTCTCCCACAGGTGGGGCGAGGCGAGCAGCGCGTACATGTAGGCGCCCACCGCGTAGAAGGCCACGAAGCCGAGGTCCAGCAGCCCGGCGTAGCCCACCACGATGTTCAGGCCGAGCGCCAGCAGCACGTACAGCAGGGCCAGCGCCATGATGCGCACCCAGCCCTGGCCGAACTGCTGCACCACCAGCGGCAGCGCCACCAGCGCCACGGCAGCGAGCAGGAAGACGGCGATCTGGCGCGTGCGGTCCATCGGGAAGGTGGCGCGGCTCTCAGGCCCGATCGGCCACGCGCTCGCCCAGCAGGCCCGAGGGCCGCAGCGTGAGCACGAGGATGAGCGCCACGAAGGCGAAGATGTCGGCGTAGTGGCTGCCGAGCACACCGCCCGTGAGCGCGCCGAGGTAGCCCGCGCCGATGGCCTCGATCAGGCCCAGCAGCACCCCGCCCACCATGGCACCGGCCAGGTTGCCGATGCCGCCGAGCACGGCAGCCGTGAAGGCCTTGAGCCCGGGCAGGAAGCCCATCGAGTGCTGCACCGTGCCGTAGTTGGCCGCCCACATCACGCCCGCCACGGCCGCCAGCGCGGCGCCGATGATGAAGGTGGCGGAGATGACCATGTCGGGCCGCACCCCCATGAGCGCGGCCACGCGCGGGTTCTCGGCCGTGGCGCGCATCGCGCGGCCCAGCTGCGTGCGGTGCACCAGCCACAGCAAACCCGCCAGGATCAGCGCCGTGACGACGAGGATCAGCACCTGCGTGACCGTGATCACCGGCCCGCCCAGGTCGATCGGGTCAGGCGGCAGCAGCGGCGGATAGGGCTTGGGGTTGGGCTTCCACACGATCATCGCCAGCGTCTGCAGCAGCAGGCTCACGCCGATGGCGGTGATCAGCGGCGCCAGCCGCGGGGCGTTGCGCAGCGGCTTGTAGGCGATCTTCTCGATGGCGAAGTTCAGCAGGCAGCACACCACGATGGCGCAGCCCAGCGAGATCAGCATCAGCACCCAGCCCGGCCAGCCGGTCCCCGACAGGGCCGTGACGACCATCCAGCTCGTCAATGCCCCCACCATCAGCACCTCGCCGTGGGCGAAGTTGATGAGGTTGATGATGCCGTAGACCATCGTGTAGCCCAGGGCCACCAGGGCGTACATGCTGCCCAGCACGAGGCCGTTGATGATCTGCTGGATGAAGGTCTCCATGGGAGCGCCGATTGTAGGCAGGACCACGCACCGTCGACGGCAGGGCTTCCCCTGCGCGGGGCAAGGTCAGCCCTTGCGCGACCGCGCGGCGAGATTGGCCGCTCGCAGTTCGGCCAGACGCTCGCCGATGCGGATCTCCAGGCCCCGGGGCGCCGGCTCGTACCAGCGCGGCTCGGGCATGCCGTCGGGCAGGTAGCGCTCGCCAGCGGCAAAGGCTCCCTCCTCGTCGTGGGCGTAGCGGTAGCCACGCCCGAAACCCAGATCCTTCATCAGCCGCGTCGGGGCATTGCGCAGCCGCTCGGGCACGGGTCGCGTGCCGTCGCGGCGCACCCACTCGCGGGCCTGGTTCCACGCCGCGTAGACGGCGTTGGACTTGGGCGCCACCGCGAGGTAGACGAGCGCCTGCGCGAGGGTGAGCTCCCCTTCCGGTGAGCCCAGGCGCTCGTAGACCTCGGCGGCGTCGAGTGCCAGGCGCAGCGCGCGCGGGTCGGCCAGGCCGATGTCCTCGCTGGCCATGCGCAGCATGCGCCGCGCAAGGTAGCGCGGGTCCGCGCCGCCATCGAGCATGCGCACGAACCAGTACAACGCCGCGTCGGGGTCGGAGCCGCGCACCGCCTTGTGCAGCGCGGAGATGGTGTCGTAGAACTGATCCCCACCCTTGTCGTAGCGGCGCAGCAGCGCGCCCAGCGCCCGCTCGAGCGTGGCCTCGTCGATGGCCGGGGCATCGCCGGCCGACTCCACCGCGATCTCGTAGGCGTTGAGCAGCCGCCGCGCGTCGCCGTCGGCGTGGGCCACCAGGCGCGTGCGCGCCTCGGGGGTCATGGGTGGGGCACCGAGGTGCGCCTGCGCGCGTGCGAGCAATTCGAGAAGTTCGGCCTCGCCCAGCGGCTCGAGCACGTGCACCGTGGCGCGCGAGAGCAGCGCCGCGTTCACCTCGAAGG
>JBJTVI010000174.1:0-4602 GCA_046081145.1 Rubrivivax sp. | reverse complement strand
GTGCCGCCAGCACCGCCATGGCCAACATCGACGCGGCGCTCACGCTGGTCAACACCCAGCGCGCCGTGTACGGCGCGGTGCAAAACCGCTTCGAGTCGATGATCCAGGTGCTGCAGGTCAACTCCGAGAACACCTCGGCCGCCAAGGGCCGCATCATGGATGCGGACTTCGCCCAGGAAACCGCGAACCTCTCGCGTGCACAGATCTTGCAGCAGGCCGCACAGGCCATGGTCGCCCAGGCCAATGCTCTGCCGCAGCAGGTGCTGCAGCTGCTCAAGGGTTGATAGAGTTCCCGCATGTCATCCCGCCCGCCCCGCCGCTGAGCGATGCCAGCCATCCAGTCTCTCGGCGTGGGCAGCGGGCTCGATGCCAACAGCATCGTCACGCAGCTCATGGCCGTCGAGAGGCGGCCGCTCACGCAGCTGCAAAAGAGCGCCTCGAGCGTTCAGACGCAGATCAGCGTCTACGGAAACGTCAAGTCCAGGCTCGATACGCTGCAGACAGCACTCGACAAGGTCAAGCTCGCCAGCAACTGGGTTCCCACCACGGTGGACAACGGGGGCAGCACCTCGGTGGCCGCCACGGTCTCCGGGTCCCCCGCCACGGGGGACGTCACGGTCTCGGTGAGCCAGTTGGCGCAGTCGCAGTCCGTGGCCTCGAAGTCCTTTACGACATCGACGCTGACCGGCAGCGGAGCCCTGAAGATCACGCTCGGCAAGTGGAATCCGGGGTTCGCCAACTTCACGGCGCGCGTACCGGCCGCATCGCTCTCGGTTCAGATCGACGCTTCGCCCACCCCCACCCTGGAGAGTGTTCGCGACAGCATCAACGCTGCAGTGGCGCAGGCAAGAGCCGCCAAGCTGGCCACGCCTGCAGGGCCGGATTTTCCGGAAGTGACCGCCAGCGTCGTGAAGGACGCTGGCGGATCCCGGCTGGTGGTTCAATCGAGCCTGACTGGGATCGAAAACGGGTTCGAGATTTCCTCGGGCACCCCAGCCGTGACAGGCACCCTGCAGGATCTGCTCTTTCAGAATTCCGGGGGTACGCCACCTCCCGCCACAGGCCAGGTCGCCCGCGCTGCAGCCAACCTCGCCGCCACCGTCAACGGCGTGCCGGTCTCGCTGGCCAGCAACACCCTGACCGACGTGGTGCAGGGCCTGACGCTCGAGGCCAAGGCCGTCACCACCACCGAGCAGAAGCTCACGGTCACGCGCGACACCGAAGCGATCAAGAAGAACATTGCCGACTTCATCACGGCGTACAACGATCTCGTCACCTACACCGCCCAGCAGACCAATTACGACGCCACGACCAAGAAGGGCGGCCCGCTGCAGGGTGACCGCACGGCCCTCTCTCTGCTGGCGCAGCTGCGCCAGACGGCCACCAACGCCACGAGCGCATCGACGGCCTTCAGCGGCACAACCGGGCAGGCCAGCCGCCTGGCCGATGTCGGCATCACGCTGCAGCGTGACGGGACGCTGAAATCCGACGGCAGCAAGCTGGACAAGGCCGTTTCCAACCTGACCGAACTCACCAAGATGTTCACGCAGGTCAATACCACCAACACTGCCAACCAGGGGGTGGCGCAGAACCTGGCCACGCTGGTCCGCACGATCGGTGGGGTGGATGGTTCGATCACGAGCCGGCAGAGCGGGTTGAGCGCCTCGCTCACGCGCAACCAGTCCGACCAGAGCAGGATCAACGACCGGTTGACCCAGGTCGAGGCTCGGCTGCGGGCGCAATACACCGCGCTGGACAAGCGCATGTCCGGCATTACGGGCCTGGGCCAGTACATCAACATGCTGACGCGCTGAGGCGCTGAGGCACCGAGGCACCCCGGAGCCTCGCCGAGGCGCCGAAAGGCTGACCTCCAAGGCGCTGAAGCGCCCTGCCGGGGAAGGAGCGTGGTGCCCAGGCGCCAGCCCACCCCGGTATCCGACACCCCTCGGCACGGCCGCAGCCCCCCAGCGGCATCTCCATGGGCCCAACCCGGGCCACCCAAGCCCGTCCCGCCGGGCCCGGCCTGAGCCTGCCCACCCCCGGCAGGCCCCCCGCCGACCCACGCGTGGAACTGGTTACGAATTGACACGCTTTCAGCCCCGGCCCGGATCCTCAAGGACCGTACCGGCCCGCCGATATGCATGCATCGATTCGGATTTCATCTCCACCAGGACCACGATGTTCCAGCAGCAGACCCCCTTCGGCGCCGGCCGCATGCACCATGCCCGCGCCTACGAGAGCTTTCATCTGGAGACGCAGATCGCCGGCGGCGCCACACCCCACCGGCTCATCGCCATGCTCTTCGATGGGCTCTTCGATTGCCTGGCGCAGGGCAAGGGGGCGATGCGCAGCGGCGACATCGCCACCAAGAACCGCGCGCTGGGCAAGGCGGTGCGCATCGTCGAGGAGGGGCTGCGCGCCTCGCTGGATCTGAATGCCGGCGGCAAGCTCGCCCGCGACCTGCACGAGCTCTACGGCTACGTGGCGCTGCGCCTGACGCGCGCCAACCTGCGCAACGACGAGAAGACCCTGGACGAATGCACCGGCCTGCTGCAGCCGCTGCGCGAGGCGTGGATTGCCATCCAGCCCCGCGCCGACGCCTGAGAACCGGTGATTCTCACCCTCCCCGAACACGCGCCCCCAGGAAGAAGGCCACCATGCAAACAGAACTGATGACCTACTACGAGGCGATCGAGCGCGCGAGCGCCGACATGCTGGCTGCCGCGCGCACGGGCAACTGGGATCAGGTGGTCAAGCTCGAGGGCGCCTGCGTGCTGCTGATCAGCCAGCTCAAGCGCGCCGCCAAGAGCCAGCCCATCGATGGCGAGACGGCCAAGGCCAAGTCGCGCATCATGCAGCGCATCCTCGTCAACGACGCCGAGATCCGCCACCTGGCCGAGCCCTGGCTCGCCGACATCGACCAGCTGGTGGCGGGAAAGGCCAAGACGGTGCACTGAAATGGGCGCGCAGTCGTTTCTCGACACCATGCCCGCGCTGCTCGACAAGGGCACCGAGGCCGATCCGTGGCTGGAGTTCCGGGTGGACTCGGCCGCGGAGGTGCTGGCGGCCCTGCGCCAGCTGCGCGACAGCAGCGTGGCACTCAACCTCACGCCGGCCGGCGCGGAGAGTCAGCTCGGCGCCACGCTGTGGGCGATCGACACCGCCGCCCATCGGCTGAGCTTTTCCGTGGCCGATGGCACCCCGGCCCTGCAGACGCTGGCCACCGCGGGCTCCGCCCTGGCGGTGTGCTACCAGGAGAGCGTGAAGCTGCAGTTCCCGCTCACGGGCCTGGCCATGGTGCAGGGCGCGCGCTCCAGCGCACTGGTGAGTGCCATCCCGCCGTACCTGTACCGCTTCCAGCGCCGCGGCGAACTGCGTGTGCACACCGATCCGCGCCAGTCGCCGCGTGCGCTGGGCCGCCACCCAGCGGTGCCGGGGCTCAGTGTGGCGCTGCGGGTGCTCGACGTGAGCGTGGGTGGCTGCGGGCTGCACGTGCCGCCCGAGACTCCGCCCATCCGTCTGGGCAGCGTGCTGCGCCAGCTGCGCATCGAGCTCGACACCGAGGCACGCTTCGTGGCCACGCTGGTGGTGCGCCACCAGTCGGAGATCCGCGGCGGGGGCGGCGTGCGCCTGGGCTGCGAGTGGGAAGACCTGGACGCCACCGGGCTGCGCGTGCTGCGCCGCTACATCGAGATGATGCAGCGCCGCCGGTGGCTGCTCTCCCTGAGCTGAGCGGGGCGGATCTGAGCCAGGCGGCCAGGCGCCGAGGCGCCCCCGCCCAGGCTCACACCTGCATGTTCATGATCTCGGTGTAGGCCGAGACGAGGCGGTTGCGCACCTGCAGCACCGCCTGGAAGCCGAGCGAGGCCTTCTCCATGGCCACCATCGTCTGCTCCAGGCTGACGGTGGGGTTGCCGAGCTGGAACTCGCGCTGCAGCCGCTAGGCCTCGAGCTGCGCGCTGCTGGTGGTCTTGAGCGCCTGCGACATGGCGCTGGCGAAGTTCGCCCCGCCCTCGGCCTTGGCCGGCCCCCGCAGGGGCTGGCCGTCCGGGCGCAGCCCGGCGCGGGCCACGGCCTGCGAGAAATCGAAAGGCTTGAGCTTGACGTCCATGGTCGGCCCACCCGAAGAGGTGACAGGGCCTGCACTGTAGGGCCAGGCGCCCCCGCCGCATGGCGTGAACTGCTGCCGCTTTTGCCGCCTTCTCCAGGCTTGCCGGCCAGGCCGCTCGCCAACAATTCCCCCCGTTGAGCAGCGCCCGCTCCCCCCGAGCAGGCCCTCCGCCTTCGCCCGAGCATGGACAACGCCGTCGCCACCACCCCCACCACCCTGGTGCCCGAGCGCCCGTCGTTCTCCGAACGGCTCTCGCGCATCCCGCTGCGGCCGCTCCTGTCCCTCGGGGCGGGCGTGGCGGCACTGGCCGCCATCGGCATCGCGCTGGTGATGCACGCGGGCCAGCCCGTCTACCGTGTGCTCTACGCCGGCGTGAGCGACCGCGACAGCGGCGCCGTCCTGGCACAGCTCACGGCCATGAACGTGCCCTACCGCCTGGGCGAGGGCAGCGGCACCGTGATGGTGCCGGCCGACCGGGTGCATGAGGTGCG
>JBJTVI010000173.1:0-2422 GCA_046081145.1 Rubrivivax sp. | reverse complement strand
CTCGCGCCTGGACTCCGCCTCATAAGCGGCCTTGTTGTAGGGGGTACCGGACTTCTCGGCCACGTCGCGGACCACCGCCCAGTCCTTGGCGTAGCTGATGGGCAGGAAGCGGTCGTCGCCGTTGAACTCCTTTTGCATCGCCGGCGGGAAGCGGAAGCTGTAGAAGCACTGCTTGAGCTTGTCGGCGAGCTCGGGCTTGAGGTCGTGCGCGTGCGCGAAGGACGAGGTGGGGAACACCGGGCTGCGGTAGATGACGCGCAGGTCTTCCTTCTTGATCGTGCCGCGGGTGATCATGCGGTCGAACACGTCGGAGGCCACCGCCGCCATCTCGTAGTCGCCCGAGACCACCCCCAGGAGCGACTTGTCGTGCCCGCCGCTCATCATCGGCTTGTAGTCGGTCTCGGGGGTCAGGCCCTGGTCGGGGAAGAGCACGCGCGGGGCGAGGTTGCCCGAGTTGGAAGACGGCGAGGTGTGCGCCACCTTCTTGCCCTTCAAGTCGGCCAGCTTCTGGAAAGGGCTCGAGGCCTTGACGACGGCCACCAGGTTGTAGCCACGCACCTCGGTGCCCGTTCCCTTGGCCGCGAACGGCACGGCACCGGCCATGTTCACCGCAAAGCCCGTGGGCCCGGTGGAAAAGCCCGCGAAGTGCAGCCGCCCCGAGCGCATCGCCTCGATCTCGGCGGCGTTGGACTGCACCGGGAAGTACACCGTGCGCTTGCCCACGCACTTCTCCAGGTGCTCGGTGAAGGGCTTGAAGATGTTGGCGTAGACGGCGGGGTCTTCCACCGGCGTGTAGGCCCACACCAGGGTGGAGGGGTCGCGCCACTTGCTCTTGTCGGCGGGCGGGTCGGCCACCAGGTCCTTGTTGGCGTCGCAGTAGGCGGTGTCGAGCTGCCCGCGGTTCGGGCAGCTGTCCTGGGCGTGGGCGGCCCCCACCAGGGACGCGGTGGCGAGCGCGGCGAACGCGGCCATCGCCAGGAGGCGCCTGGCCTGAGGGGCGCGCGGGGTGCGCAGGTTCATCGGGAGGCTCCTCGTGAAGGTTCCATGACAGGGCTCGGACGCGAAGTGTGCGTCAAGAGGCCGGCCATGCCGGGCCCCGGCGGGCCGGTGCAAACCCTGAAAACGGCGAGTCCGGCCTCAATACGAACGCGGCAACCCCAGCACGTGCTCGGCGATGTAGGCGAGGATCATGTTGGTGGAGATCGGCGCCACCTGGTACAGCCGCGTCTCGCGGAACTTGCGCTCGATGTCGTACTCGCAGGCAAAGCCGAAGCCCCCGTGCGTCTGGATGCAGGCGTTGGCCGCCTCCCACGAGGCCTTGGCGGCCAGGTACTTGGCCATGTTCGCTTCGGCCCCGGCGCTCAGACCCGCATCGATCTTCTCGCAGGCGCGCCAGCGCATGAGGCTCGCCGCCTCCACCTCGATCAACGCCTCGGCCAGCGGGAACTGCACCCCCTGGTTCTGTCCGATGGGCCGGCCGAGGACCACGCGCTCGCCGGCGTAGCGCGTGGCGCGGTCCAGGAACCAGTAGCCGTCGCCGATGCACTCGGCGGCAATGAGCGTGCGCTCGGGGTTCAGGCCCTCCAGGATCACCCGAAAGCCCTCGCCCTCGGGCCCGAGCAGGTTCTCCTCGGGCACCTCCAGGTTGTCGAAGAAGAGCTCGTTCGTCTCGTGGTTGACCATGTTGGCAATCGGCCGCACGGTGAGCCCTTTCTCGCGCGCCTGTGCCAGGTCCACGATGAAGCACGACAGCCCGGCCGTCTTGCGGCTGACCTGCTCCAGCGGCGTGGTGCGTGCCAGCAGGATCATCAGGTCGCTGTGCTGCACGCGCGAGATCCACACCTTCTGGCCGTTGACGACCCAGCGCCCGTCCTTCTTCACGGCGCTCGTCTTGAGCTTGGTGGTGTCGCTGCCGGTGGTGGGTTCGGTCACGCCCATCGACTGCACGCGCAGCTCGCCCGCGGCGATCCTGGGCAGGTAGTGGCGCTTCTGCGCCTCGGTGCCGTGGCGCGTGATGGCGTTCATCACGTACATCTGGCCGTGGCAGGCGCCGGCGTTGCCGCCGCTCCTGTTGATCTCCTCCATGATGACCGAGGCCTGAGCCATCGACAGGCCCGGGCCGCCGTAGTCCTGCGGGATCAGCGCCGCGAGCCACCCCGCGCGCGTGAGCGCGTCCACGAAGGCCTCGGGATAGCCGCGCTCCTGGTCGATGCGGCGGAAGTACTCGTCCGGAAACTGCCGGCACAGTTGGCGCACCCCATCGCGGATGTCCTGGTGCGGGTCGGGGTCACGGAACACGCAGACGGCCTCCATTCCATGTCGTCATCGCCACGTCATCGCTGCATCGTGGCAGCGCAATCATGGCACGCTGCAGTGCCCCGGCGCAAAGCGGGCAGGCGGACAGGGCAAGCCTGCGCACGGG
>JBJTVI010000172.1:0-4908 GCA_046081145.1 Rubrivivax sp. | reverse complement strand
CCCTTCTACACGGGCACGCAAAAGAGCGTGGACAGCCTGGGCGGCCGCGTCGAGAAGTTCCGCAACAAATTCGCCCGCGTCGGCCTCAAGAAGTGAGCCGGCCGCTTCGGCGGACCATGTACGAAGGGCAGCCGAGGCTGCCCTTTTGTTTGCCCCCTCGTCGAACGTGAGCACGCCCACCCCCGCCCTCGTCACGCAACGCGCCGCCGCTCGGCTGCCGCGCCTGCCGCTGCTGCTGCTGTGCGCCGCCTGGGTGCTGCCGGGCGTGCTGGGGCGCGACCCCTGGCGCAACGCCGATCTCACCGCCTTCGGGCTGATGAGCGCGATGGCCGAGGGACGCACCTCCTGGCTCACGCCCACGCTGGGCGGCATGCCGGTGGAGGCCGCGCCCCTGGCGCACTGGCTCGGGGCGGCGAGCATCCTGGCCCTGGCGCCCCTGGGCGACCCCGCCCTGGCGGCCCGGCTGCCCTTCGCGCTGCTGCTGGCGCTCACGCTGGCCCTCACCTGGTATGCCACCTTCCACCTCGCGCGAACCGAGGCGGCTCAGCCCCTGGCCTTCGCCTTTGGCGGCGAGGCCGACACGGTGGACTATGCGCGCGCCCTGGCCGACGGCGCGCTGCTGGCCATGCTGGCCATGCTCGGCCTGCTGCAACTCGGCCACGAGACCACGCCCGAACTCGTGCAGCTCTTCGGCACGGCGCTCTTCTTGTGGGCGATGGCAGCGGCACCCTTTCGGGTGGCGCGGGCGCGCGCGGGCGTGCTGGCCGACTTGATGGTGCTGGCCACCAGCGGCGCGCCGGCCATGGCGATGGGAATGGGGATGCTCGGCACGCTGGCCTGCCTGCGCTCGGCCTATGCCCAGGCGCGCAGCTTTGCGCCCTGGGTCGCGGGCGCGAGCGTGGCTGCCGCCGCTCTGGCCAGCCTGAGCGGCACCTGGGCCTGGCGCACCGGGTTCGAGGCAGACGGGGAGCAGTTCGTGCAATTGCTGCGGCAGTGGGCCTGGTTCATGTGGCCCGCCTGGCCGCTGGTGCTCTGGACACTGTGGCAGTGGCGGCGGCAGTGGACGCACCGGCATGTCTTCGTCCCCGCCTCGGTGGCGGGGGTGGCGCTCGGCGCCAACATCGTGATGGGCGGCAGCGACCGCGCCCTGCTGCTGGGCCTGCCCGCGCTGGCGGTGCTCGCCGCCTTTGCCCTGCCCACGCTGCGTCGCAGCGTGAGTGCCGCCATCGACTGGTTCTCGATGTGCTTCTTCTCGGTGGGCGCGCTCTTCGTGTGGGCCATGTACATCGCGATCCAGACCGGCAGCCCGGCGCGCTGGGCGGCCAATGTGGCCCGCCTGGCGCCGGGCTTCGAGGCAGCCTTTTCCCCCCTGGCATTTGCCCTGGCGGCGGGCGGCACGCTGGCGTGGCTGGCGCTGGTGCGCTGGCGCACCGGGCGTCAGCGCCACGCGCTGTGGAAGAGCCTGGTGATTCCGGCCGGCGGCGTGGCGCTGTGCTGGCTGCTGCTGATGACGCTGTGGCTGCCGCTGCTGGACTATGCGCGCAGCCCCCGCGCCGTCGTGCAGCGCGTGCTCCCGCTGGTCGGCTCCGCCCCCTGCGTGGCCACGCCGGGCTTCGCGCCGGTGCTGCTGGCCCAGTTCGAGACCCTCGGGCGTTTGCGCGTGGATGCGCGACCCGATGCGATCGCCTCAGGGCGCTGCCCCGTGCTGCTGGTGCTCACGCGCCACGCCGAGCCTGCCACGCCCACCGGTTGGACGCGCGTGGGCAGCGTGCGCCGGCCCACCGACCGGGCCGAGATCTTCACGGTCTTCAGGCGCTGAGGCGCTCGCCCGCAGGCTCGGGGGACATGGCCCGGGCCCGGGCCGGCTGGTCGGGGCCACCCGGGCCGGCATCGGAATCCGCGTCGGGATCGGCCTGGGGCCCCGCATCGGCCACGCGTCGCGGGTCGGCATCGGCCGCCCGCACCTGGCGCAGGCGGGCCGCCGGAAACACCAGCCGAAAGCGCGAGCCGTGTCCGAGTTCGCTCTCGATACGGATCTCCCCGCCGTGGCGCTGCATCACGTGCTTGACGATGGCCAGCCCCAGGCCGGTTCCGCCGGCGTCGCGCGAGCGACCGCTGTCGACCCGGTAGAAGCGCTCGGTCAGGCGCGCCAGGTGTTCGCGCGCGATGCCGGGGCCGGTATCGCTCACCTCGAACTCGCCGGCGCCATCCTCGCGCACGCGCCAGCCCACGTGGATATGGCCCTCCTCCGGGGTGTAGCGCACGGCGTTGCTCACCAGGTTACCCAAGGCGCTGTGCAGTTCCGTGACGGAGCCAGCCAGTTCCCAGGCTGTGGGCATCCCAGCCGCATCCAAGAGGGGCTCGAGGCCCGCAAACTCGATCGCGTGGCGGCCACCCGACAGCGCCAGCGCCTCGGCCCGGGCCTGTGCCAGCATGGTCGAGACGCTCACCCAGCGGTCGGCCGGCGGGCGCGGGCTGCCCTCGAGCTGGGCCAGCGTCAGCAGATCGGCCACCAGAGCCTGCATGCGCTGCGCCTGCTCGCGCATGAGGCCCAGCACGCGGCGTTTCTCGGCCTCTTCCAGCCGCAACGTCGAGAGCGTCTCCACGAAGCCGGAGAGCACCGTGAGCGGCGTGCGGATCTCGTGCGACACGTTAGCCACGAAATCGCGGCGCATCGTCTCGCTGCGCTCGCGCTCAGTGATGTCGTAGGACAGCAGCAGCTTGCGCCGCTCACCGTAGGGCTGCACGCGTACGGCCAGGGTGCTGCGCTGCCCGGGCGAAGGAAACACCACTGCCTCGCCGAACTCGCCTTGCTGCAGGTGGTGCACGAAGGCCGGCGCGCGCACCAGGTTGGTGATGCGCTGGCCCTGGTCGCGTTGCGGGTCGAGCCCGTAGTGGTCGGCCGCCACGGGGTTGCACCATTCGATGTGCTCGGAGTCGTCGAGCAGCAGCACCCCGTTGGGCGAGGCCTCGATGGCCTGCAGGAACTGCCGGTGCTGCTCGCGCTCGGCCAGGAGCGCCTTCTCGCGCCCGCGCAGCGCCTTTTCCACCCTGTAGGCCAGCTCAGCCCAGTAGCCGCCATCACGCGGGGCGGAGGCTTCGCTGCGGTCGCGCACCCAGTCCAGCAGGCGCGAGCCGCGCCGGCGCTCGAGGCCAGCGGCCAGGAAGGAAGCCGCCAGGGCCCCCGCCATGGTGCCGAGCACCGGCCAGCCCAGGGCCGCGCCCAGTGCCGAGCCGCCCAGGCAGCCCAGGGTGACCGTGACGCCGACCGCGGCCAGCCGCTCGAGAATCCAGCGCATGGCGCCAGTCTAGCGGCGCCGGGGCCTCAGGCCACCTGCGGCAGGCCCTGCGCGCTCAGTCGGTAGCCGGCCCCGCGCACGGTCTCGATGAGGCCGGCGCACTGCACGGTGGAAAGCGACTCGCGCAGCCGCTTCACGTGCACATCCACGGTTCGCTCCTCGATGAAGACGTGGTCGCCCCAGACCCGGTCGAGGAGCTGGGCGCGGCTGTGCACCCGCTCGGGGTGCGTCATCAGGAAGTGCAGGAGGCGAAACTCGGTGGGGCCGAGCTTGACTTCCTCGGAGCGTCCCTCGAGCAAACGAGAGACGCGCCGCGTGGCCGGGTCGAGCATCAGCGTGCCCACCTGCACCACTTCGTCCAGCGCCTGGGGCGCACGTCTGCGCAGCACGGCGCGAATGCGCGCCAGCAGCGCGGCCGGAGAAAAAGGCTTGGTCACGTAGTCGTCGGCGCCGGCATCGAGCGCCGTCACCATGTCCACCTCCTCATCGCGGGCGGTGAGCATGACGATGGGCAGGTCGCGCGTGCGCGGGTCGGTGCGCCAGCGGCGGGCGAGCGCCACGCCGCTGCGCCCGGGCAGCATCCAGTCGAGCACGACGAGATCGGGCAACGCCTCGTCGACGAGGGCCTGGGCGCGGTCGGCATCGGCGGCCACGGCCACGTCGAAGCCGGCGTGGCGAAGATGGATGGAGACGAGTTCGACGATTCCGCCCTCGTCCTCCACGATCAGCACGCGTGCCATGCGGCGTGTCCCTTTTGGTGCGGCCGCGGCCTTACTTGATCGCGTCTTCGACGACATCCATCGGCGAGTGGCGCACGTCGGTGCCCTTGACCACGTAGATGATGGCCTCGGCCAGGTTCTTCGCGTGGTCGCCCACCCGCTCGATGGCCTTGGCCACGAAGACCAGATCGAGGCTCGCGGTGATGGTGCGCGGGTCTTCCATCATGTAGGTGATGAGCTTGCGCAGCAGGCCGTCGAACTCCTGGTCGATCTGGTCGTCCTGCTTGAGCACCTCCAGGGCCTGGGCGGTGTCCAGGCGGGCGAAGGCGTCCAGGGCCTTGCGCAGCTGGGCGGTGGCGAGATCGGCCTCGAACTGCAGGTCCCCCAAGGGCAGGCGCAGCCGGCTGGACACGCCGTTGTCCACCAGGCGCTGCACCATGCGTGCGATGCGCGTGGCTTCATCGCCCACGCGTTCGAGGTTGGCGATCGACTTGCTGACGGCGATCAGCAGCCGGAGGTCGCGGGCAGTGGGCTGGCGCCGGGCGATGATGGCCGAGAGGTCGCCGTCGATCTCGACTTCCATGCGGTTGACGCGGACTTCCTGCTCCATCACCTGCTGCGCCGTCTCGGTGCTGAGGTTGACGAGGGCGTAGATGGCCTGGCCCACCTGGGCCTCGACCATGCCGCCCATTTCGAGAACCTGGGCGGATACCGAAGCCAGCTCGGCATCGAACTGGCTGGAGAGATGCTTGTCGTTCACGGGTGCTCCTTGCCACTCAGCCGAAGCGGCCGGTGATGTAGTCCTCGGTCTCCCGGCGCTTGGGCTTCATGAAGATCTCTTTCGTGACGCCATACTCGACAAGGTCACCGAGGTACATGTAGGCGGTGTA
>JBJTVI010000171.1:0-6971 GCA_046081145.1 Rubrivivax sp. | reverse complement strand
CAGTTCGCGCTCCAGCGCCTGCGCCACGGCCTGGCCCAGCGCCTCGCCCTCCAGGCCCCAGGGGTTGCGGTAGGCCCAGGGGCTGTCCAGGTGGAAGCAGCCCGGCAGCAGCGGCTCGTAGGCGCGGCGGAAGTTGGTGTTGCCGTTGACGCTCATGCCGCCGAAATGCACGCCGTGGTAGCCCTGCTTGAGCGCGATGAACTTGGTACGGTCCTTCTGGTCGCGCAGCTTGTGGAACTGGCGCGCGATCTTCAGCGCGCCTTCCACGGCGTCGGAGCCGCCGTTGCTGAACATCACGGCCGCCACACCGTCGGGCGCCATCATGTCCACCACCCGGGCCGAGAGCTCGATGGCGCGCGGGTGCGTGGTGCCGCGGAAGGTGTTGAAGAAGGGCAGCTCGTCGAGCTGCGCCACGATGGCGTCGCGCACCGGCCGGCAGCTGTGGCCGAGGTTGCTGCTCCACAGGCCCGCCACGCCGTCCAGCATCTTGTGGCCGTCCACGTCCCACACCCAGCAGCCCTCACCGCGGGCGATGATGTCCGGCCGCCCGCCCTCGGCCTTCATGGCTCGGGGGTGGGCCATGGGGTGCCAGAGGTACTGGGCGTTGTCGCGCTGGAGGTCGCTGGAGTTCATGGGAGTTCCTCGCGAGTACTGGGGAGTGAAGGGCGCAGGCTGTCAAACGTGGCGGATGTAGTAGTTGCGCACGCCCTCATGGTCCAGCCCCGCACATTTCTCGATTTCGGCGCGCTTGATGAACACATGGTTGGCCACAAGCTCCGCGCCCACGGCCTGCACCAGCGCGGTGTCGGCCTCCAGCGCGTCCAGCGCGGCGCCCAGGGTGTCGGGCACGCTCACCGTGGCGTCCTGGCCCGTCAGGCCGTCGCCGGTCTCCATGGCCTGCAGTGGGTGCTGGTGCACCACGCCCAGCCGCGCGGCCTGCAGCACGGCGGCCACCAGGGTGTAGGGGTTGGCGGCGCCGTCGCCCATGCGGTGCTCGATGCGCGCGGCTGCGCCGTCCTCGGCCGACAGGCGCACGGTCACGTTGCGGTGGTCGATGCCCCAGTTCTGCCAGAAGCCCGACAGGCTGGCGGGCTTGAGCCGGTCGTAGGAGTTGACGCAGGGCGCCGCCAGCCCGGCCAGGGCCTGGTGGTGGTGCAGCAGGCCGGCGGTGCAGTGGCGCGTCAGCGCGTTGAGGGCGGCGGGGTCCAGCCCGCCGTTGATCGCGTTGCGCCCGGTTTGCGGCCCCTCGCGGTGGCGCAGCGAGAAGTTCACGTGTACGCCGCTGCCACCCACCGGCAGCAGGGGTTTGGGCAGGAAGGTCAACACGATGCCGTGGCGGAAGGCCACCTCGCGCGCCATCTGGCGGAACAGCACGATCTCGTCCACGGCGTTCACGGCGTGGTCGTAGGTGAGCGTGAACTCGAACTGCGGCGAGTCGTACTCGGTGTTCATGCTCTCGATGGGCAGGCCGCAGGCGGCCGCCTGGGCCCAGATGGCGTCGGTGAAGCCGCGGGGGTCGGCAAAGGGCCCCGTGGCGTAGACGTGCGAGGAAGGCGTGTCGTAGGGCTTGAGGCTGCCGTCGGCCTCGATCTGGAAGGCAAAGGCCTCGAGCTCGATGCCCACCATGGGGTCGTAGCCCAGCGCGTTCCAGTCGGCCACGGCGCGCTTGAGGGCCGAGCGGCCGCATATCGGCAACGGCGTGCCGTCGTTGGCGTGCAGGTCGCTCATGACCACGCGGGTGGCCGTCTCCCAGCCGGGCCGGATGTCGGCGGCTTGCCACACGGCCTGCATGTCGGGCAGACCGCCCAGCACCTCGGCGCCGGGGGCCGGGATCAGGTCCTTGTCGTAGGTGACGCCGAAGGTGCCGCGGCAAAAGCGTGCCGCGCCGTCACGCGCCTTGAGTGGCACGTACTTGCCGCGGGCGATGTTCAGGTGGTCGCAGAAGAGGACGCGCAGGCGCTCGGCGGACAGGGCTTCTCGGGGCATGGTCGGCTCCAGGGGGAAGGGCGGGGAAAGACCTTGGGAAAGGCGCTCAGCGAAGGCGCACCCGGACTGGCAGGTGCTTGATGCCCCCCACGAAGTTGCTGCGCAGGTAGGCGTGGGGCCCGGCGGGCTCGATGCGGGCCACGCGCGCGGCCAGTTCTTCCATCAGCACGCGCACCTCCAGCTTGGCCAGCCACATACCCAGGCACACGTGCGCGCCGCCTTGGCCGAAGGCCAGATGGCGGTTGTTGCGGCGCATCAGGTCCACCTCGAAAGGGCGGTCGAAAGCGGCCTCGTCGCGGTTGCCGGAGACAAACCACAGCAGCACCTTGTCGCCGCGCTTGACCTGCTTGCCGTGGAACTCGAAGTCGCGCATGGCGGTGCGGCGGAAGTACATGGCCGGCGAGGCCCAGCGGATGATCTCGTCCGGGGCCGTCTCCCACAGGCCCTCGGGTGGCTGCTGCATCTGCTGCAGCAGCGCCGGCCGGTGCGCCAGCGCGTGAAGCCCGGCGGCAATCGAGTAGCGCGTGGTGTCGTTGCCCGCAGCCACCAGCAGGCAAAAGAAGTTGCGGAACTCGATGTCGCTGATGACGTGGCCTTCGGCGTCAGGCTGGGTGATCAGGTGCAGCACGCCCGAGGTGTCCCCCTCGGCGCGCTTGCGGTCCATCAGGCGCTGGGCGTAGGCATAGAGCTCGGCGCCGGCCGGCGAGCGAAAGGGCATCAGCCGGTAGGCCTCGGTGTCGGCCTGGTCCAGCACGTGGTCGGTGAACTCGGCATCGGTGTTGGCGATCAGCGCGTCGCCCCTTTCCACCAGCCACTCCAGGTCTTCCTCGGGCGTGCCGATGATGCGGCCCAGCACGCGCATGGGCAGCTGCCGGGCGATGCGTTGCACGGCGTCGAATTCGGGCTCGGCCAGGGCCTGGTCCAGGATCTCGCGGCTGAGCGCCCGGATCTGCTGCTCGAACAGCGCGATCATGGGCTTGCTGAAGGCTTTGGCCAGCAGCAGCCGGGTGCGCGAGTGCTCGGGCGGGTCGGTCTCCTGGAAGGTGCGGCGGGCCAGCACTTCTTCCTCGGTCTGGTCTTCCATGCGGATGCCATGGGCCGAGGACAGGGTGGCGTGATCGCGGTTCAGCGTCAGGATGTCGGCGTGACGGGTCACGCTCCAGAAGCCCTGACCGCCGGCGTAGTCGCACCAGGCCACGGGGTCGTCGCGTCGCAGGCGGGCGAAGGTGGCGTGCGGCGCACCCTGCACGAAGCTGTCGTGGCTGGACAGGTCGGCGTGGCCGTCGTCGGTGGGGGTCCAGAGGGTCATGGGCAGTCCCGGCGGGGATGTCAGATGCTGGTGGGGGCGGTGCCTGCGTTGGCGGCACAGGTGGACGGGGAACCCGCTGCCTCGATGAACCGGGCCACCCATTGCATGAACAGCGAGGCGTCCACCGGCTGCTCGATCTCGGAGTTGGCTTGCGCCACCACCTGGGCATCGAACTTGTGACCAAAGCTGGCCAACAGATCGCGCATGAACTCCCGCGTGAGCTCAGGGTGGTACTGCGTGCACAGCACGTGCTGGCCGATGGCATAGGCGCCCACGGGGCAGTGGGCGCTGCTGCCCAGCACCCGGGCTCCGGGGGGTGGCTGTTGCACCTGGTCTTCGTGCGCGGCGAAGAGCGACAGGCGAGCCAGGGGCGGGTCCATCCAGGGCTCCTGGGCCACCAGCGTCGTTTGCGCCACGCCCAGGCGGAAGCCGCCCACGTTGCGGCCCACCGCGCCGCCCAGAGCCTGGGCGATCAACTGGTGACCGAAGCACAGGCCCACCAGGGCTCGCCCTGCCGCGTGCCGCTGGCGCAAGGCGTCAGCGGTGCGTTCCATCCAGGGCTCAGGCCGCGTCACCGAGGCCACGCTGCCGGTGAGCACCCAGGCGTCGGCGGCCAGCGGGTCGGGCGGCAGTTCGCCGTCACGCGCCGCCCAGGCGCGGTAGTCCCAGTCCGGTCTCGCGGCTTGCAGGACGGTGATGACCTTCCGGGCGTCGTCAGGGTGGCGCTGGGCCAGGGTCGTGCGGTCGGTGTTCATCAGCAGCACGTCCACGCGCACGAGGCGTTGGGGCTGCACGGCACCGTGGGGTGGCGCGGCAAGGGGCTTGGACATGTTGGTATTCTGGGCAGCGCAGGTTCGGGTTGACTATCGAATTTGCGCATTTGCGCAGGTCGGGCTTTCCCGGCCGCGGGCCTGTGCAGAGCATTGCAGCACCTCCAGCGGACTTTCTTTTAAGGCCTTCTTGACGCCCTCTTCAGAAGCCATCAGCTTGCCCCCAAGGCAAGCGGTGAAACTCATGTCCCAGGCTGCCTCCACACCTCCCGCCAGCCCCGCAGGCACCTGGCGCCTCGACGCCGCCCTGGGCGACGCGCAGTTGCAGGCTCGGGCCCAGCCCGAGTGGCAGCAGGAGTACCGGCAGCTGTCGGCGGGCCTGTTCCAGGGGCGGGTGCAGCACGTGCAACTGCCCGGCATGCGGCTGGTGCGCGAGGACAGCAACCAGGCCCTGCACCAGCGCGGTGACCTGGGCCGTGGCGCCTACGGTTTTGCCATGCCGCTGGCCTTGTCCGGGCCGGGCTTCTTCAACGGTCAGCGCTTCGGGCTGGATTCGGTCCTGCTGGGCCGTGGCGACGAGATGGACCTGCGCACGCCCACCGAGCTCTCGCTGTTGGCGGTGGTGGTGGAGGCTGAGTTGCTGCAGCCGCTGTGGCAGCGCATGTACCAGAAGCCCCTGGCGGGCTGGCTGGAGCACCAGCTGGTGGTGCCGGCGCGGCCGGCGGCGGCACAGGCCCTGCGGCGGCTGCACACCGAGCTCATGGCACGCCTGCTGGACCCCGCCGCCGCTGAGCGCGAATGGCAGGACGAGACGGCGCTTCGCCAGGTGCGCGACACCCTGCTCATCGAGTGGATCGAGGTGATCCCGGAGAGGGTGGATGCCTCCTCGCTGCCGACCGTGGCCGCCCAGCGCCAGCTGGTGAACCTGGCGTGTGAACTGATGCTGGCCCAACCCGACGAGCCTTTGTCCATGCTTGAGCTGTGCGGCCAGGTGGGTGCCAGCCGGCGCAAGCTGACCTACTGCTTCCAGGACGTGCTGGGCACCAGCCCCATGCAGTACCTGCGTGCGGTGCGCCTGAACGGCGTGCGGCGCGAGCTGCGGTCGGGCGAAGCCGCCGCGGTGCAGGACGCCGCGGCGCGCTGGGGCTTTTTCCACATGGGCCAGTTCTCGCTGGACTACAAGAAGCAGTTCGGCGAGCTGCCTTCTGCCACGCTGCGGAACGCCGTGGCGCAGGGCCTCAGGTCAGGGCCATCGGCGGGGCGACAAATCCCCGGTACTCGGTCTCCAGCCAGCGCGCCAGGCGCAGGCTCACCGGGTCGGCGAAGGGCGCGGCGATGAGCTGCGCACCGATCGGCAGCCCCTCGGGCGATTGACCGATGGGCACCGCGGTGGACGGCAGGCCGAACTGTCCGCTGTAGCCGGCCCAGAACAACTGGGTGGTGTGGGCCTGGGGCTGGCCGTTGACCTGGATGAAGCGGTCCCAGCGGAAGCCTTTATGGTCATGCGCGAAGGCGGCCGTGGCGGCCACCGGCTGGATCAGCAGGTCCCAGTGCTCGAAGAACGCCGCCCACTGATGCCGCAGGGCGTGGCGCTCTTCATCCAGGCGCAGCCAGTCCCGGTGGGTCATGGTCAGGCTGCGCCAGTGCAGGCGCGGAAAGTCGGTCGGTCCGCCCGGGCCGGCCTCGGCACGCTGCAGCGCGTCGGCAAACTCCGCCTCGCTCAGGTGCCCGGCCAGGGCGCTGCGCACCAGCGGGATGTAGAGCCGCCAGGCGTCTTCTGACTTGATGGGTCGGGCCTCCGTGCTCACCTGGACGCCACTGCGCCGCAGGAAATCCACCAGATCTTCCAGGGCCTGCCGCACCGAGGCGTCCACGGGCGCCTGTGCGTCGTCGGTCATCACGGCCACCCGCAGTTGCCGTGCGGGCAGGCCGTGGTCGCGCCATACGGCGGGGGTGCGGCCCAGCGGGCCGAACACGGTCAGGGGCGAGGCCAGGACATCCATCGCCAGGCTGAGGTCGACCGCGCTGCGCGCCAGGGGCCCGGCCACGGCGATGTCGGTGCTGTCCGGGCAGACATCGCCCGGCAGCTGATGGCCCTCCAGAGGCACCACGCCCCAGGTGGGCTTGTGGCCCCACACCCCGCAGTAGTGCGCCGGGTTGCGGATGGACGAACCGATGTTGCTGCCCAGCTCCAGCGGGGTCAGGCCCGCAGCCAGGGCGGCCGAGGCGCCCCCGGACGAGCCGCCCGGCGTGCGGCGGGTGTCCCAGGGGTTGCCGCAAGTGCCGTAAATGGGGTTGAAGGACTGCCAGTCCGCCAGCGCCACGGGCACGTTGGTCTTGCCGTAGACCACGGCGCCCGCATCCAGCAGGCGCTGCACGGCCACGGCGGTGTGCGTGGCCACGTTGGTGCGAAAAGCCTCCAGGCCCCAGGTGGTGGGCAGCCCGGGCACGTCGAAGGACTCCTTCACCGTCATGGGCAGCCCGTGCAGTGGGCCCAAGGTCTCGCCGCGTGCCAGTGCCGCGTCGGCTTCACGCGCCCGGGTCAGCGCCACCTCCTGCTGTGTGACGACCACCGCCTTGAGCGCCGGGTTGAGGCGGGCTGCGCGGTCCAGTTCGTCGTCGGGCCGGTGGGGGAGTGGGTCTGCGCGCTGGCTGGCCACCCGCCAACCTGAACATCCACCTGCACTGTCTGGTGCTGGACGGGGTGTACCGCTGCGGCGCCGATGGCGCGCCGGCCTTCATCGAGGCGGATGCACCGACCGACAACGAGCTCGATGCACTGCTGCACACCATCATTGCCCGGCTCATGAAGATGCTCACGCGCCGGGGCGTGCTGGTCGAGGACATGGGCCAGACCTGGCTGGCTTCAGCCGATGCCGACGGTGAGGAATCGCGCACGCTGCGCC
>JBJTVI010000170.1:0-2128 GCA_046081145.1 Rubrivivax sp. | reverse complement strand
CGAGCTCACCACCCCCACCCGAGGAGACACCCCATGAACCCCCCTCTTTTGCCGCGCGGCCTGCGCCGCCGCAGCCTGCTGCTGGCTGCCGCCACCCCCCTCAGCGCGATGGTGCCGGGCATTTCGCTCGCCCAGTCGACGGACTTCCCCACGCGGCCCGTGCGCATCGTGCTGCCCTTCTCGCCCGGCGCCGCCAATGACCTCGTGCTGCGGCTGCTGGCCGAGCGGCTGTCGCAGCGCTGGGGCCAGCCCGTGGTGGTGGACAACAAGCCTGGCGGCGGCACCATCATCGGCACGGACGCCGTGGCCAAGGCGGCGCCGGATGGCCACACGCTGCTGGCCAACGTCAGCGCGATCGTGCAGAACCCGGCGCTGCGCAAGAAGATGCCCTACGACACGGCCAAGGATCTGGCTCCGGTGACACAGATCAACAGACAGCACCTCGTGCTCGTCTCGAGGCCTGACCTCCCGATTCGCAACGTACGCGAACTCGCAGCCTACGCCAAGGCCAACCCCAGCAAGGTGAACTTCGCGACATGGGGCGTGGCTTCCACCGCCCACATGATCTTCGAGATCACACGCCTGGAGACTGGCGCACCGATGGTCCACGTGCCGTACAAGGGCTCGCAGGACATCGTCAAGGCCCTGCTCAGCAACGAGGCACATGTGGCCGTGATGGACGTGGTCACGCCGCTGCCCCACATCCAGGCTGGCCGGCTGCGCGCGATCGCCGTCAATGGACCGCAGCGGGCGCCGATCTTCCCCGAGGTGCAGACCCTCACCGAGGGTGGCGTGCCCGGATTCGAGGCCTACGGCTGGCTGGGCCTCTTCGCGCCGGCAGGCACGGCCCCCGCGATCGTGCGAAAGATCGCAGAGGATCTCAACTCGGTCCAGTTTGACCCGGCGTTGGCCAAGCGCTGGGAGGAGCTGCAGGTCTACCCCTCCCAGACCACGCCCGAGCAGTTCAAGGCCATCTTCGAGAAGGATCTGGCGACCTGGGGCGCGGTGATCCGCCGCACCGGCCTGACGTTGGACTGAGCGACAGGCGCCGGGGACGAACGCGCCGCCCCACGGAAGGAATTGGGGACCGCACAGGTTCCATGGCAGGCTGGCACCCGAGGGCAGGCTGCGCCCGCTGGTGGTGCCGCAGGAGTCCGGGCCAGATACCTGGGCCGGCACCTGCCTGCCAGCACGCTGGTGGCCACGCCGGCGCTGGTGCACGAGGAGTTGATGCTGGAGGTCGAGGTGGTGGCAGCAGTGGATTGACGAACACCGGCGCCTGGCCCAGGGCGCGCCACCTGCCCGCCTGGAGCGTCCCTCAACCCCTGCGCAACCCCAGCGCCACCACCGCACCCACCACCACCAGCGCGCCCAGCACCTGCACCGGCGCGACGGCCTGGCCGAGCACGGCCCAGGCCAGCACGAGCGCAAACACGGGCTCGACGTTCATGATGGCCGAGTTGCCCACCACGCCCAGGCGCGGCAGCACGGTGAACATGATGGTGAAGGCGGTGCCGTAGAGGAAGGTCAGCGCCGCCAGGCCTCCCCAGCCGGCCGGGCCGGTGGGGAACTGGAAGCCGCCCTGCACCCCCACGGCAGCCAGCGCCACGAGTGCGGCCAGGCCCATCGTGGTGGCGGTGCGCACGCGGCCGTCCACGCCCGAGGCCTCGTGCTGCGTGAGCACCAGCGCCAGGCCGAAGGTGGCCGCTGCCGCCAGCGCGAAGGCCACACCGGCGCCGATGCGGCTCCACTGGCCCGCGGCGCCCAGCCCGGAGGCCGCGCCCAGCACGTCCAGGGCCAGGGCCAGACCGAAGAGGATCACCGGCATGGCCCACAGCATCGCCCGCTCGGGTCGGCGGCGGTACAGCAGCGCCGACCACAGCGCCGCCCAGATCGGGTAGGTGTTGAAGGCCAGCAGCGCCAGGGCCACGGGCAGCCGCGCCACCGAGGCGTACAGGCACAGGCTCTGCACGCCGATGAGCAGCCCGATGACGGGCAGGAAGCGCTTCTCGCGCGCGCCGAAGCGCACGTGCACGTGCTGCGCGGCCAGGATGAGCACGATCACGAGCGCGGTCACGGCGCTTCGCACCACCACGGCGGTGGACACGCCCAGCCCGTGGTTGAAGGC
>JBJTVI010000169.1:0-4649 GCA_046081145.1 Rubrivivax sp. | reverse complement strand
CGGCGCCTACCAGACGCCGGTCACCACCGGCATCGCACCAGGCGCCAACCTCTTCGACGTGAAGGTGCTCGACGCCAACGGCGTGGGCCGCCTGTTCGAGGTGCTGGCGGGCCTGGACTGGGTGCTGCACAACCACCGGCGTCTGGGCATCCGCGTGGTCAACCTGAGCCTGGCCACCGACTCCGCCGAGAGTGCGCACTTCGACCCGCTGGCGCGTTCGGTGCGCGCCCTCACCGCTGCGGGCCTCACGGTGGTGGTGTCGGCCGGCAACTACGGCCAGGCCACGGGCCGCGAGACCTACGGCACCATCGGCTCGCCCGGGCACGAGCCTTCGGCTATCACGATCGGCTCGGTCCGAACCGGCGACTCCCTGATGCGCGCGGGCCACACCGTCAACGGTTTCAGCTCCCGCGGCCCGACCCGCGGCTGGGCCTGGTACGACGCTCAGGGCCGGCCCGCCAGCTATACCGTGACGCGGGCTTTCAGGCGCCCGGACAACGCGCTCAAGCCCGATCTCGTTGCCCCGGGCAACCGCATCGTCTCGGCGCGCGGTGACGGTTCCGTACTGGGCAACGTCGCGGGCCTGCGCGTGACGGGCTCGGCTGCTGGGCCCACGGGCGGTCTGATGCAGCTCAGTGGCACCTCCGTGGCAGCACCCGTCGTCTCCGGGGCCGTGGCGCTGATGCTGCAGGCCAACCCCGGCCTCACGCCCCCGCTGATCAAGGCCATCCTGCAGTACACCGCCACGCCGCTGAACGGCGCGAACCTGATGCAGCAAGGCACAGGCGAGCTCAATATCGCGGGCGCGATTGCCCTGGCCCGGGCGCTTCGCACCGACATCGGCCCGGCCGTTGCGGCGGGTTCCCTCAGGGCTGGTGACAACCTGCTGCGCGCGCCGCTGCCCGCGCCCGAGACCGTGATCGCCGGCCAGCGCCTGCTCTGGAGCCGCATGGCCTACGTCGGCGGGGTGCACATCGTCAGCGGCGACCGGCTCTTCAGCCAGCACCAGCCCCTGTGGAACCCGACGCTCACCTGGTTCGGCCCGAACGTCCTGCGCACCGAGGTGACCTCGTGGAAGGCGTTTCCCGACAGGGCCGGCGAGCTGCCGATGCCGGCGGCAACCTATGCGCGCCAGGTCGTGCAGCGCAACGTCGCCGAGTTGCATGCAAACACGGCGGGCCGGCAGGTGGAGGCCCTGCTGACGCCGGGCGTGACGCTGGTCTCGTCCCTGGCGGGCAGGAGTTCGCTCCGCGCCGGTACGGGCGTCTTCTCTCCCACGGCCACACTCATGACCCGCGTTGCCGGCAACCAGGCGCCCGTCCTCCCCAACGGCCTGGTGATGGCCGAGGGGTTGGTGATGGCCGAAGGCCTGGTGATGGCCGAGGGGCTCGTGATGGCAGAAGGCCTGGTGATGGCCGAGGGCCTGGTGATGGCCGAAGGCATCGTCATGGCCGAGGGCATCGTGATGGCCGAAGGGGTGGTGATGGCCGAGGCCCGCAAGGCCGTGGGTGGCGAATGACCGGACGGAGCACACCATGATCCAACAGCTTGCACACACCCGCCCTGACGGCACCCGGCCAGGCCGGGCCCGGCCCGCAAGTGCGATGCTCGCGGCCGCCGCGTTGGCCTGCGCCTGCCTGGCCGGCCCGGCCGCCGCCCAGACGGGCGCGCCTGCACACAAGGTGTCCAGCGAGGTGCGCCTGGCCCTCGAGGCGCGGCAGGTGCCCCAGCACGCCTGGGTGCGCGAGTCCGGCGGCCTGCGCGTCCTGCGCGTGGTCGTGACGGGCAAGGGCCGCGGGGCGGACCTGGCCGACTTGCGCGAGCTGATCCTGCGCCGCGGCGGGCAGGTGCTGTCGCACCAGCGCGAGACTTCCACGGCCGTGGCGGTGCTGCCCGCTGCGCTGGTGCACGAGATCGCCAGCCGCCCGGATGTGCTGCACGTGTCGGCCGACAACAAGCCGCCCGCGGGCGGTGCGGTGGTGAGCGTCAACGGCGTCACGGTGGCGGCGGTGCCCGGCTTTGCGCCCGGCACCGAGAACCTGCGCGCGCGCAACGACCTCGCGCTGCTGGGCGAGTGACGGGTCGAGTGGCGGGGCGGTAGGCGGCGCGGTAGGCGGCGCGATACACCGGGGGATAGACCGGGGGGGCACGTGCGTGCGCCGGTGCGTGTGCGCGCCCGTGCGTGCACGCGCCCGAGCGCCCGAGCACCTAGGTGCGGGCGCGCACGAGCAAGCCCGCCGACCCGATGCGCGGGGCCTCGGCCGCCCCAGCCAGCCCCATCACGCGGTCGAGCTCGCCCGTGAGCAGTTCCAGCACGCGGGCCACGCCGGCCTGCCCGGCCACCGCCAGCCCCCACAGCTGCGGGCGGCCCACGAGCACCGCGCTGGCGCCCAGGCCCAGGGCCTTGAAGACATCGCTGCCGCGTCGCACCCCGCCATCGAGCAGCACGGGCACGCGGCCTTGCACCGCCTGCACGATGGCCGGCAGCGCGCGCAGGCTCGCCTGCGCGCCATCGAGCTGGCGCCCGCCTTGGTTGGAGACGATCAAGCCATCGACCCCCTCGGCCAGCGCGCGTGTGGCGTCCGCCGGGTGCAGCAGGCCCTTGATCAGCAGCGGCCCGCGCCAGTGGCGGCGCAGCGCCTGCACATCGGCCCAGCTCATGCCCGGGTCGAGCATGCCGGCCATGCGGCCGGCCAGGTTGGCCACCGATTCGGCCTGGCCCGGGCGCACGTAGTTGCCGAAGGTCACGCGCGGCAACTCGGCGCGCATGCCCCACCACCAGGCCGGGCGCCGCGCATAGTCCAGCCACTGCCGCGGCCCGAAACGCGGCGGGATGGCAAAGCCGTTGGCCAGATCACGCTCGCGCTTGCCCAGCAGTTGGTTGTCGATGGTGAGCACCAGCGCCCCGTAGCCCGCTGCCTGGGCGCGGTCGGCCAGCTCGAAGGTGAAGCCGCGGTTGCGGTAGATGAAGACCTGCATCCAGCGCAGGCCCGCGTGCTGCGGGCCGAGGGCCTGGGCCAGCGCTTCGAGCGTGCACACCGAGCCGTGGGACAGGCAGTAGACCGTGCCGTGTGCGGCGGCCGCCTGTGCCGCGGCCACCTCGCCCTGGGGCCAGAAGAGGCCCGCCAGGCCCGTGGGCCCGATCAGCACGGGGCTGGCCAGGCGCTGGCCGAAGAGCGTGATCGACAGGTCCCGCACGGCCGCGCCCTGCAGGGGACGCGGCAGGATGGCCCAGTCGTCGAAGGCGCTCTCGTTGGCGCGCAGCGTGGCTTCATCTTCCGCGCCGCCGTCGATGAAGTCGAAGAGCGGGCGCGGCAGGCGTGCCCGGGCCTGTTCGCGCAGCGCATCCACGTTCCAGGCGGGCTTCGGTGGGGTGGGCATCTTGCGTGGAGCCTGCTCGCGGGGGTGCCGGGGGTCAGCGATGGCGGGTGCGGCTCAGGACTTCAGGAACGCAGGCGAGATCGCACCCGCGCGCACCGCAGCGTCGGCCCGTGCCTCGGCCTCGCGGATGGCTGGCAGCCGGGCCACCACTTCCGCCAGCCGCGCCTGCGGCACCACCACGACGCCGTCGGCATCGGCCACGATCACATCGCCCGCGCACACCTGCACGCCCGCCACGATCACCGGATGGCCCACCGTGCCCGGGCCGTTGCGGTGCGGCGAATTGGGCGTGACGCCCATGGACCATGCCGGCAGCCCCACCTGCCGGATGCCCGCGAGATCGCGCACGCAACCGTCGGTGACGAAGCCCACCGCCCCGCGGTTGCGCGCCATGCCCAGCACCAGGTCGCCCGTGATGGCGCAGGCCGTATGCCCGTCCGTGGCGGCCACGATCACGTCGCCCGGGGCGATCGACTGCAGCGCGTGGATCAGCGCCAGGTTGTCCGCCGGGCCGGCGTGGCAGGTTTGGGCCACGCCGCAGAAGGCGAGCTGCTCGGCGATCGCCGGGCGCAGCCGGAAGTCCATCGCCGCGCTGCCGCCCAAGGCATCACACAGGAACCCGGTGGGGGTGTGGCGCACCTGCTCGACGAGGGCGGCATCGGGCCGCGTGAAGGGGGCAACCTGGATCAGCGGGACTTCTTCGATCATGGGCGATGGCTCCGGTGGGGGCTTCAGACGCTTGCCGGCGGCCCCCCCGACGGCAGGGGGCAGGCCCCGTGCTCGCACGGGCTGCTCATCTGGGATGATCGCAGGCCTTTCATCCGCAGCAAGGAGCCCTGTTCATGCCCAAAGCCTACTGGATCAGCGCCTACCGGGCGATCCATGACAACGAGGCCCTCGCGGCCTACGCCCAACTCGCCGGCCCCGCCATCACGGCCGCCGGCGGACGCTTCCTCGCCCGCGGCATGCCCTCGGCGGTCAAGGAGTCTGGGCTGATGCAGCGCACCGTGATCGTCGAGTACGACAGCCTGGCCGCCGCCCTGGCCGCCTACGAGTCGCCCGCCTACCAGGCGGCGCTGGTGCCGCTGCGCAACGGGGCGGTGGAGCGGGAGATCCGGATTATCGAAGGGGCGTGAGGCACGGCGTGGGCGTGGGATCCGCGAATGCCCCTCATCCGCGAGGGCGAGCGCCCTGGCGGAAGCGGTGTCCCTCGCATTCGAACTTCTGACTGTCTCAGGCAGGATCGAATGACGGTGTTTTGCGAGGTA
>JBJTVI010000168.1:0-2245 GCA_046081145.1 Rubrivivax sp. | reverse complement strand
CCGGAACCGCCGTCGAGCCGCACGGTGCAGCGCTCGCCCTCGCGCTCGGTCACGGTGCCGGCCAGGCGGTTGTTCTCGCCGATGAAGCCGGCGACGAAGGCATTGGCCGGCTGCTCGTACAGGCGCTCGGGCGTGTCGAGCTGCTGCACCACCCCGGCGTTGAAGACGGCCACGCGGTCGCTCATCGTCAGCGCCTCGGTCTGGTCGTGCGTGACGTAGACCACCGTCACGCCCAGGCGGCGCTGCAGCCGCTTGATCTCGTACTGCATCTGCTCGCGCAGCTGCTTGTCCAGGGCCGACAGCGGCTCGTCCATCAGCACCAGGCGCGGCTCGAAGACGAGCGCGCGCGCCACCGCCACGCGCTGCTGCTGGCCGCCCGAGAGCTGCGCCGGGCGGCGATCCTCGAAGCCCTTGAGGCCCACCATCGCCAGCACCTCCGTGACGCGGCGGGCGGCCTCCTCGCGCGCCACCTTGCGCACCGAAAGGGGGAACGCGATGTTCTCGGCCACCGTCATGTGCGGAAACAGGGCGTAGCTCTGGAACACCATGCCGATGTTGCGGGCCTCGGGCGCCAGGCGGTGGATCGGCTTGCCGTCGAGCACGATCTCGCCGTGGGTGGGGCTCTCGAAGCCCGCCAGCATCATCAGCGTGGTGGTCTTGCCCGAGCCCGAGGGGCCCAGCATGGTCAGGAACTCGCCCTCGCGGATGTCCAGGTCGAGGCTGCGCACGACGAGCGTGGAGCCGTCGTAGCTCTTTTGCACGCCGCGCAGCTGGACGAGGGGGGTATTCACGGCGGCGGGGCGTCAGGCGGTTGTGGGCACGCGTGGGTCGGCCGGGCGGGGGGCACGGGGGTGGTGGAAGCGATGCAAGAGCCGTTCCAGGTCGTGCGTGTGCGGCAAGGGCGGCAAGGGTGGCGAGGCTCCCTCACGCCGGGATGATGTTGTGGGCGGGCCCGTAAGGGAAGGCCGTGAGATTGCGATTGCCCTCTGGCGTGATCACGAGGATGTCGTGCTCGCGGTAGCCGCCGGCGCCGGGCATCCCTTCGGGCAGCATGATCATCGGCTCCATCGACACGACCATGTCGGGTTCCAGCACGGTGTCGATGTCCTCGCGCAATTCGAGCCCGGCCTCGCGCCCGTAGTAGTGGCTGAGCACGCCAAACGAGTGGCCATAACCGAAGGTGCGGTACTCCAGCAGGCCATGCTCGACGTAGATCTTGTTGAGCTCGCGCGCCACGTCGCCGCACTTCACGCCCGGCTTGAGCAGCTTCTTGCCTTCGTCGTGCACGCGGCAGTTGATCTCCCACAGCCGCAGGTGCGCATCGCTTGCGTGGCCCAGGAAGAGCGTGCGCTCGAGCGCCGTGTAGTAGCCCGAGATCATCGAGAAGCAGTTCAGGCTGAGGATGTCGCCCTTCTGCACGGCGCGGGTGGTGACGGGGTTGTGCGCGCCGTCGGTGTTGATGCCGCTCTGGAACCAGGTCCAGGTGTCCATCAGCTCGGTGTGCGGGAAGCGCTGGCCGATCTCGCGCACCATCGCCGCGGTGGAGGCCAGGGCCACCTCGTGCTCGGGCACGCCTTCCTTCACGGCCGCCACGAGGGCCGCACCGCCGATGTCGCACACCTGCACCCCGTGCGCGATGAAGTCGATCTCGGCGGCCGACTTCACCATGCGCATGCGCATGCAGGCGGCCGAGACGTCGACGAACTCCGCGCCCGGCAACGCCTGCTGCAGCGCCTTCAGGCGGTCCACCGGCAGGTGGTCCATCTCCACGCCCACGCGGCGCACGCCCGGAAGCGTCTGTGCCACGGCCTTGAAGTAATTGCCGCGCTGCCAGTCGGTGTAGGTGAGCACGTCGTCGGCCACGCCCTTGCGCCAGGGCTGCGCGCCGTCGATGTTGGCGGCGATGATCGTCGTCTTCTGGTCCGTCACGGCCAGGCCATAGAAGCGGCCGAAGGAGCAGTAGAGGAAATCGCTGTAGTAGTTGATGTTGTGGTACGAGGTGAAGAGCACCGCGTCCAGCCGCTCGGCCTGCATGTGCTGGCGCACCTTGTTCACGCGCGCGGCGTACTCCTCCACGGTGAAGGTGTTCTTCACCTTCTGGCCGTTGCGCAGGCGGATCAGGCTGGGCATCTGGTCGATCATCGGTCGGGCTCCCGCAAATGGCTGGTGCGAAAAGGGCTGGTGCGAAAAAGGCTGGTGCGAAAGGTGCTGGTGCGAAACGGCTGGCGCAAGAAGGCTGGCGCGA
>JBJTVI010000167.1:0-4680 GCA_046081145.1 Rubrivivax sp. | reverse complement strand
AGCCCAGGCCCAGGCTCAGGCCCTACAGGCCGCCAGTGCGCCGCCGCAGGCGGCTCCTCGCCGGGTGCGCCCGCGCCGCGGCCGCTGAGCGCGGGCTAGAAGACCGTCCCGTCGCTGTCGATCGTGACCGGCGGCGCACCGCCGCGCAACCCTTGCGCGATCTGTGGCCAGGCAGCCCAGGTACCGCCTTCGAGGATGCACGCCAGCGGCATCTGCCGGTCGTCCACCCCGAGCTCCCCACGCACCAGGATGGCCAGCTCGTCGAGCAGGCTCACCGTGAGCGCCCGCCACTCGACCACGAAGGGGTCCCCGGGCTTCCAGGTGCGGGCAAGGTCACCAGTCGCCCTCGGAACGATCACCCCGGTGTCGAGCAGCAGGCCACCGTTTCGGTACTCGGGCAGCCCGGTAAGCGCCTCCAGGCCCGTGACCCGGAACCCGGCCCAGCCCAGCGGCTCGAGCAACGAGTAGGTGAGCCACTGGCTGAGCTTGTGAAAGGGCACCCAGCCGCTGCTGGCGGGGTCCACGGGCGCGGGCGACCCGTCGGTTCCCGGCGCTGCGCAGGCAGCGCCCGCCCAGGGGTGCGGCCAGACATCGCCCGCCGGCAGGCCGAGCACGGTGCTGCCGCTGCGCCAGATCGCAGCGTAATCGCGCACGAGGATGTCGAGCACGGTGCCGGCCTGCACCTCGGGCGGGCTGCCAGCGGCGTCGCCAGCCTGGGCCCACAGCGTGTCGTAGAGCCGCCCGGGCCGGGCCTGACCGCCCTGGCTGGCCGCCTGCTGCTCCAGCACCTGGCCGAGTTGCGCCAGCAGCGCCGCGCGCCCCTCGAGCCCGACCAGCGGATTGGCCGGCCCGGCCTGGAAGACCGCGCGCAGCGCCGCCGCGTCCAGCCGCTTCAGGGCGCGGGCATCCACGCGCAGGGGGTCGTCGGGATCGTCGGAGAAGACGCCGGCGAGAAACCCCCGAAAACTCGCCACGCCCAGACCCTCGGAGCGGGCGTAGGGGGCAGCCTCGGCGGCCTCGCGTGGTTGAGCCTGCTCGGCCGCCTCTCCCAACGCGGCGGAATCACCCGCCTTGACCGCATCGCCCCCGCTGGCCTGTCCGAGCATGGCCAGCAGCTCGTCGCCCTGCTGCCGGTGCACCGGCAGGGCCAGTGCGTCGATCGGCCGTGCGCTTTCGCGGTAGCGCCACTGCGCGCCTGCGCCGGCATCGAGCAGCACGCTCACCACCGTGAGGTCGATGTGGGCGCGCGCAACCTGGGCCGGCTCGCGCCCGGCCAGCCGCGCGTCGAGCTCGGCCTTGCGGTCGACGCCGCCGGCCTCGAAGTGGCGCCAGCGGCTGTGGTACGGGATGCGCAGGTCGGGGAACCGCTCGCGGGTGAGCGCCGCCACGCGCTGCGCCGCCTCGGGCAGCCGGCTGCGGTCGAGCGTGAACCACCCCGAGCGCCCCTCCTGCACGGCGCGCGTGATGGCGGCGCAGCGCGCGCGGATGGTGGCGGCCTCGCGCAGCCGCGCCAGCGGATCGCGGCTCACAGCGAGCGGCCCTTCACACGGGCGAGTTCGTCCCCCGTGGGAACCGCTCCGTCGGTGAAATAGCCCGCGGCGATCTTGGCCTCGATCTCCACCTTGGCGTCAGCCGGCACGAGCGCATCGGGAATCTTCACGCGAACGCCCACCTCGATGCCGCTGGCGGTGATGGCGTCGTACTTGTCGTTGCTCATCGAGACGAGGCGGTGGATCTTGCGGATGCCCAGCCAGTGCAGCACATCGGGCATGAGCTCCTGGAAGCGCATGTCCTGCACGCCCGCCACGCACTCGGTGCGCAGGAAGTACTTGTCCGCGCGGTCCCCGCCCTCCTGGCGCTTGCGCGCGTTATAGACGAGGAACTTCGTCACCTCGCCCAGCGCCCGGCCCTCCTTGCGGCTGTAGGCGATCAGGCCCACGCCGCCCTTTTGAGCACCCTGGATGCACTCCTCGATGGCGTGCGTGAGGTAGGGCCGGCAGGTGCAGATGTCCGAGCCGAAGACGTCCGAGCCGTTGCACTCGTCGTGCACGCGCGCGGTGAGCGTGATGCTCGGGTCGGCCAGCGCACGCACGTCGCCGAACACGTAGAGCGTCTGCCCGCCAATGGGCGGCAGGAACACCTCGATGTCGCTGCGCGTGACGAGTTCGGGGTACATGCCCCCCGTCTCCTCGAAGAGCGCGCGGCGCAGGTCGGCCTCGCTCACGTGAAAGCGCCGGGCCACTCCGGGCAGCCACCACACCGGCTCCACCGCGATCTTGGTCACGGTGGCCGAGGCATCCTCCAGCAGCACGTGGCCGTCGATGGCCAGGCGCTGGAAGGCGATGGCCTGCTTGATCTCGGGCAGGTGAATGTGGGCCTTGGTGACGGCAATCGTCGGCCGGATGTCGTAGCCCTGCTCGAGGTAGCCGGCGTAGACGGACTGCACGCTTGCGCCCCAGGGGTCCAGCGAGACGATCTTCTCGGCCTGGCCCCACTGCGGATGTGGGCCGATGGAGTCGGTGGGGGCGGTGTTGGTGAGGTCCGCGCGGTGGCCGCGCACCAGGTTGCCCGCTGCCACGGCCAGGGCCCGGTACACGCCGTAGCTGCCGCTGTGCGTGCCCACGACGTTGCGCTGGCCGCGGTGCGTGGTGGTACCCACCACGGGCCCGCGCACCAGGGGGTCGCTCGCGCCCCACTGGATCGGCGGCGCGCCGCCCGGCCCCTGGCCAGGGTGGGAAGTGAGCCGGATGTGACGGGTGCCGGCGGGCGTGTCGGGGGCCACGCGGATGGGACTCCTCCAGAACAAGCGCGCAAGCATAGCGCCGAGGGGGCGTGGGTGATCGGGCCAGGGTTCGGGCCAGTGATCGGAGCAGGGGTCGAGCCGGCGATCGAGCCAGCGATCCGGCCGACAATGGGGCCATGGCGCAGCTCCTCTCCCCCGCACAGCGCGAGGCCTGGCAACGCGACGGCTACCTCGTGCTGCCGGGCTTCAAGGGCGCCCGGGAGATCGGCGCGCTGCGCCAGCGCGCACACGAGATCGTCCAGGCCTTCGAGCCCGCGGGCGGGCCGAGCGTGTTCTCCACCCGCGACCAGGCACGCCTGGCCGCCGACCGGGCTTTCCTGGACTCCGCCCGCGGCATCCACTGCTTCTTCGAGGAAGAGGCCTTCGACGAGGCAGGCCGCCTGCGCCAGGCCAAGGCGCTGTCCATCAACAAGATCGGCCACGCGCTGCACGACCTGGACCCCGTCTTCGAGGCCTTCTCGCACGGGCCGGAGCTGGCCGCGCTGGCGCACGACCTCGGGCTCGAGCGGCCGCTGGTCGTGCAGTCGATGCTCATCTTCAAGCAGCCCGGCATCGGCGGCGAGGTGCGCTGGCACCAGGACGCCACCTTCCTGCACGACGAGCCGGTGAGCGTCACGGGACTGTGGTTCGCGCTGGAGGACGCCACGCGCGACAACGGCTGCCTGTGGGTGCAGCCCGGCGGCCACCGCGGGCCGTTGCGCGAGGTGTTCGAGCGCAGCGGGCCGGCCGACTCGCCCACGCTGCGCCTGCGCACGCTCGATGACACGCCCTGGCCCGATCTGCGGCAGGCGGTGCCGGTGGAAGTGAGCGCCGGCACGCTCGTGTGCCTGCACGGGCGGCTGCCGCACTGGAGCGCGCCGAACCGCTCGGCGCAGTCACGCCACGCCTACTCGCTGCACGCGGTGGACGCGCGCAGCCGCTGGTCTGGCACCAACTGGCTGCAGCGCGAGGGCGGGCCGCCGCTGCGCGGGTTCCACGCAGCCGGGCTCTGAAGCCCGCGAACCGTCGAGAAAAAAGCGGGCCCTGAAGCCCGCTTGGTCCGGCGCCCGCAGGCGCCGAGGCGTCGATGATCAGAACTCGTACTTCAGCGTCACCTGTACCGCCCACTGCGACTCGCCCGCGGCCTGGCGCGTGACGAAATCCTCGGTGGTGCCCAGGCTGTAGACGTACTTGCCCGCGGCGTTGATGCCCGCGTAGTTGACGAAGCTGCGGTTGCTCGGGAAGCCGATCTCGTCGATGCGGCCCCACTTCTTGTTGAGCAGGTTGCCGAAGTTCAGGATGTCGAAGCTGATGCTTGCGCGGTGCTTCTTCGTCCAGGCGGGCAGCTCCTGGCTCAGGCGCACGTCGAAGTTGTTCACCCAGGGCGCGAACTGGTTGTTGCGGCCCACCACGCCGCCCTTGGCCGAGGCCAGCGCCGGGTTGGCGTTGACGATCTCCCAGAAGCGCGCCTCCTCGGCCGCACCGCCCCTGAACTCCACCTCGCCCGAGCCCGGCGCGGAGGGGATGTACATCAGGTCGTTGCCGAAGACCCCGTCGCCGTTCATGTCGTTGATGTAGGTCCAGCTGTAGGGCTTGCCGCGGCGGCCCTCGTAGAACACGCCCACGCTCGTCTTGTAGCTGCTCACGAAGGCCCGAGCCCAGGTGAGGCTGCCGCTGATGCGGTCCTTGATGAGGTAGTTGGAGTTCTGCAGCACCGCCTCGTTGGGATTGAAGATGTTGCGGTTGAGCCAGTTGGAGTTGGACACCGAGGAGGTCAGCGGGCTCACCTCCTTGGCCTGCGTGAAGGTGTAGGCCAGGCTCCAGCCCAGCCCCGTGCTCGCAGGCTTGGCAATCGACAGCGTCACTGCGTCGCCGCCGCCCAGGCTCGTCTCCTTGGC